>DASXTN010000001.1:0-16132 GCA_036505435.1 Thermoanaerobaculia bacterium
TCGATCTCCGTCACGCCGCCGAGAGCACGCCAGACCGGGATTCCGAGCTGATAGCGGCGCACGTTGGTATGTCCGGCCGCGAGCAGCTCTTCGGCCAGCCGTTTGCTCTTGCCGCAGAAGGGACCGTTGCAGTAGAGCACGACTGCCGCGTTCTTGTCCCCGCCGACCGCGCGCCCAACCTCCGCCGCGTCGGAGACGTACAGCGACATGGAAACCCCCGGCTTGGCGGAGAGGTTGCGCGCCCCGGGGATAGGGTTGACCGCGAATTCGCGGAACGGGCGCGTATCGAACACGATCGCACTCCGCTCAGCGAGGATTCGCTCGAGATCCGAAGTCGAGATTTCCGGCGTCCGCGGACTCGCCTCGGCGAGGATGGCGCGACGAATGTCGGGCCGCTCCTGCCCGGGTGCAGCGCTGCTTGCCCCGGCCAGGATCGCCAGTGCAGTCAGACGAACGAGAGCGAGCGCTTGGCGCATGTCCCACCTCCTTGGGGAGCCAAGCTTATCCGTCCGACCGGTGGGGAGCGACCCGAAGACCCTACCGCTTTGGCAGCCGGATCTCCCCCGCCTCGAGCTGCTTGATCACCTCGCGAAGCGCGTGGATCAGCTCCGACTTCTCGACGCGCGACTTCGCGAACGAAAGCGCGAGCTTGTACGGTCCGCCCTTCGGCTTGTAGACGAATGCGAAGCGCTTCGGACGGCGCGAGGGTGATTCCTCTTCTTTCTTTCGTGCGCGAAGGTCGTCCCGCGTCGAGCCGGCGGCCGAACGCCGGATCGCGTCCCGCATCTTCTCCGGATCTTTCAGCCGGGCGATCTCAAGCAAGACGGATTTCGCCCCGATGTCGGCGCGCCGACATTCGTCCCGGATCGCTTCCGGGATGTCGAGGAGCGACATCGCCTCGGTCACCGAGACGCGTGACTTCCCGATCGCCGCGGCGATCTGCTGCTGCGTGTATCCGTAACGGTTTGCGAGCCCCGCGAACCCCTCCGCCTCCTCGAACGGGTGGAGGTCCTTCCGGTGCAGGTTCTCGATCAGCGCGATCTCCAGGACTTCCGAGTCGGAGACGTCGAGCTCGATGCACGGCACCTCGGCGAGACCTGCTTCCATTGCGGCACGAAAGCGCCTCTCCCCCGCGATGATCCGGTATCGGCCTCCGGGCAACGGACGCACGAGCAGCGGCTCGAGCACGCCCTTCGACTCGATCGAGTCCTTCAACTCCGACAGGTCTCCGACGCTCGTGCGCGGCTGATCGGGGTTCGTCTCGATGTCCTCGATCTGGATGTAACGCCCGAGCGATTCCCCGAACCGCTCCGCGAGCGACTCGACGAAATGCGAGTCATGGCGCATCCGCGCCTCTGCGGGCAGGCCTCTTTTACTGGACACGCGAAAGGACCTCCTCGGAAAGCGAGTAGTACTCGGCCGCGCCCGACGATCGCGGCGAGAAGGTGAAGATGGATTCTCGGTGCGCGGGGCTCTCCTCCAGCCGCACGCTCTTCGAGATCGTCGTCTTGAAGAGCTTCTCCCCGAAGACCGCGGAAATCTGATCGTAGACGTCCTTGGCTATGACGGTGCGCCGGTCGTGAAGGGTGATCAGCACGCCCAGAAGGGAGAGAGCCGGGTTCGGACGCGCCTTGATCTTGTCGATCGTCTCGAGCAGGTCATCGGTTCCTTCGAGGGCGAAGTATGACGACTGAATCGGAATCAGGATGTGGGTCGCGGCGACCATCGCGTTGACCGTGATCATGCCGAGCGTGGGAGGTGTGTCGATGACGATGGCGTCGTAGCGCTTGCGCGCGCCGTCCAACTTGTCCCGCAGCCGGAAGTGCCCATCGATCTCCCCGAGGAGCTTCGATTCGATCTTCGCGAGCGAGATGCGGGCGGGCGCGACGTCCAGGTTCTTGACCCCGGAGTGCACGACCACCTGCGACATGAAAACCGTGGGCTCGGTGAGTACGTCGAACATGGACTTTTCGACCGAGCGGCGGTCCAGATACGACATGGTGCTGTTGGCCTGGGGGTCGAGGTCGATGAGAAGGGTCTTCATTCCCTTCTGGGCGAGGGCGGCAGCGAGGTTGATGGCCGTGGTGGTTTTTCCGACGCCTCCCTTCTGGTTGGCGATGCAGATGATCACGGAATCACAGTGTACCGCGAAGAAACGAAAACGCGCGCGAAAAGCGCGCGCGCCAGGTGACAGCGGATCGCCGACTGCGGACTGCTACATTTGATACTTGCCGAGATCCTCCGGGTTGACTTCCTCGAGCCACTTCTTCAAGCGGTCGGGATCGCCTTCCTCGCCATCGGGCCGGAGGCTCTTGCTCCTCTCGAGCACGTCCTCCTCCACGAAGATCTCGGCGTCGACCCGCAAGGCCAGAGCGATCGCGTCGCTCGGTCGGCTATCGACGTTCCACCGGGTGTCGCCCTTGAGCAGGTGAATTCGCGCGAAGAACGTGTTGTCTTTCAGGTCGTTGATCACGATCCGCTCGACCTTGGCGTCCAGCTCGGAGAGGAGGTTCTTCAAGAGATCGTGGGTCATCGGCCGCGGCGTAGTGATCTTTTCCATCTGGAGAGCGATTGCGTTCGCCTCGAAGATTCCCACCCAGATGGGCAGGAAAAGGCCGTTTGCCGCGTCGCGCAGAACGACGACGGGCATGTTCGAGACGGGGTCCATCAGCAGGCCTTTGATCTCCATCTTGACCATTGCTCTTTCCCCCTTACGCTGCGATCTCCGCCAGAAGTGAGTTGGGCAACCCCCGAGTAATTCGAACCCGGACGTAGTCGCCCGGTTTCAGCCCCGTTCCATCCACATGAGCGATTCGGTTGCAAGGCGTGCGCCCCCGCAGGCGCCCGTCGCGGCCGGACCCTTCGACCAGGATCTCGAACTCGCGGCCCACCAGGGCTTTGTTCGTTTCCGCCTGCAGTTCTTCCTGAAGCCCCAGGAGCCGGGAGAGACGGTCTGCTCCGACCGAATCGGGCACAAAAGTGTCGCTCCCCCATCGCGCCGCCGCCGTGCCTGGGCGCGGCGAATACCGGAAGGCGAAAAGGCTTGCGAACCGAGCCTCGCGCACGAGGGCGAGGGTGTCCTGGAAATCCTCTTCGGACTCTCCGGGAAACCCCACGATGAAGTCCGAGGAGATCGCGATCGACGGCAGCGCGGCGCGCGCACGGCCGATCTTTTCTCGGTACTCCTCGGCCGTGTAGCGCCGCTTCATGCGATACAGAATCCGGTCGGAACCCGACTGCGCCGGCAAATGCAGGTACGGCGCAACGTTCCCGCCGGCGGCGATCGCTTCGATCATTGAATCGTCGAGAAAGCGTGGATGGGAGGTCAAGAACCGCAGCCGCCGCAGGCCGGGAACCTGGGACGCGCGGGAGAGCAGCTCCCCGAACCTGAACCCCTCGACCGGGTCCCGGTAGGCGTTGACCGTCTGTCCGAGGAGCGTCACCTCGGTGTAGCCGCGCTCGACGAGGGAGTGGATCTCTTCGAGCACCTCGGACGAGGCGCGGCTCCGCTCGCGGCCGCGCGTGAACGGGACGATACAGAACGTGCAGAACTGGCTGCAGCCTTCGATAACGGTGACGTACGCCTGGAACGTCGAGCCGCGGTTGATCTGGCGGAACTGGTACACGGGCGACTCGATGGGCAGCTCGAGCGCCAGAACGCGCCGGCGCTCCCGACGCACCTGTTCGACGATGTCGCCGATCCGCTCGACGTTACCGGTGCCGAGAACGAAGTCGACCCACGGCGCGCGATCCAGGATTTCTCGACCCTCGACCTGCGCGACACACCCGGTTACGCCGATGACGAGCTCGGGGAAGTCCTGCTTGCGGCGGCCGAGGACCCCGAGCGCGCTGTACACCTTGGCCTCCGCTTTCTCGCGGACCGAGCATGTGTTCAGGATCACGACGTCGGGCGGCTCGTGCTGGACGGCGGCGCGAAAGCCGCGCTCCTCGAGAGATCCAGCCATGCGCTCCCCGTCTAAGACGTTCATCTGGCAACCCCACGTCTCGACGCGGAAGGAGGGAAGTTCGGCGGAACCAGTCCCCTCACCCCGACCCTCTCCCGGAGGGAGAGGGAGATCCGCGCTCATTCGCGCAGCCATCCGGGAAGAGCGCCCTCCTTTCGGGCGCGATCGGGCAGGTCCGCCAGGTCTTTCTCGGCGACGGGGAGCTCCTTGCGCGCGGTCGCGAGCTGCTCGCGCGCCTTGTCCCAAGCCGGCTTGATGACGCGGTCCCGGTAAGCCCCATCGTCCCAGGAATAGAAGTCGCTCTCGAGCTTCGTCGTCTCCGTCTCGAGCCGCGCGATCGTTTCTTTTAGCTCCGTGACGCGCTCGCGGAGCCGCCGCACCTCGCCGCGCCAGTATTCCTCACCGCCTTCCGATGATGCGGCACCGGGGGCTGCGGTCGTGGGAGGGCTCGGCGTCCCGCCGGGGCGCGGCTCGCCGACTTTCGGTGACGGAGTCGGCGCCGGGCGAATGTCGGACGTCGTGAGCTTCCCTTTGTCCGGCTCGGTGACGAGCGATTCGTTCGTGATACGGACCTTCTTCTTCTCCGTGGACTTTCGGGAGGCCACACCCGCGGCGGTCTTTCCGAATCCGCCGGTCAGACGGGGTGGGGCCGCGGGGGTTGGGGTTGGTGTCGGCTTCGGCGCAGCCGCGAGCGTCAGGAGAGCCGCCAGGAAGACGACGAGGAGGCGGCGGTCGCGGAGAGGAGTCATCATGGAGCCGAGGAGGTAATTATGGCGCGGTCGTGCCCGCCCGGCCGTAGGCATCTTCGAGGCGGACGACGTCGTCCAACTCCGGGGACGAGACCTCGATCAGGTCGCACGCGGTGTCTGCGCGCATCCGGTGCCGCACTCGCGGCGGGATTCGGTAGGAGCTACCCTCGGCAAGCCGCATCTCCTTCAGCTCCCCATTGACCTCGATGGTCAGGTTCACCTCACCCCTGAGAACGTAGAACGTCTCGTCCTTTCTTTCATGGTACTGGAGCGAGAGCAGCTGCCCGGGCTCGATGTGCAGGATTTTCCCGGCATACCGGTCGTTCTCGGCGAAGATCAGCTCATGCCCCCACGGCTTCGGAACGGTTCTCACGGTCGCCCTCGGAACAATTTTTCCACCTCAGCGGCTTCCGCCGCGACGAGCGCCTTTTCCGCCAGCGCCCGCGCCCGGGCCGAATCGATCCCGGAAAGAGTGTCTTTCACCCCCGCGATCGCGACCGGAGTGACCGAAAGGTCGAGGATTCCGAGGCCCACGAGCACGGCGGTCCCGATCGGGTCGGCCGCCAGCTCGCCACAGACCGCGACCGGCCTGGAATAGGCGCGTCCGGCTTCGACGACCAATCGTACCATCCGGAGAATCGCCGGATGGAGAGGCCGGTAGAGCGCCGCGACGTCGGGGTTCGTGCGATCCACCGCGAGCGCGTACTGAGCGAGATCGTTCGTCCCGACGGAAAAGAAGTCCGTCGCCGGGGCAAGACGTTCGGCGAGAAGAGCGGCCGAGGGGACCTCGACCATCATTCCGAGCGGCGGCGGCTCGGCGAGACCGGCCCGACGCGCCGCATGGCTGAGAGCGATCCGCGCTGCCTGGAGCTCCGAGAGCGACGTCACCATCGGGAGCATGACCGAGAGCGGTCCCTTGTGCGAGGCGAGACAGAGCGCCGTCAACTGCGCGTCGAAGAGCTCCGGATGAGCGAGGCAATACCGGAGTCCGCGAAGACCCAGAGCCGGATTCTCTCCGCGCGCCGGGCCGATTCCCTTCTCGCCGCCGAGGTCGTACGTCCTCACGACGACGGGATTCGGCGCGGCGGCCGCGAGCAGCTCCTCGTAGACCGCGCGCTGCTCGTCGACGCCCGGCGATTCCGGCGCGGCGCGCAGGTAGAGGAACTCGGATCGAAAGAGGCCGACGCCCTCCGCGTGATAGCGCTCGAGCGCGCCGATCTCTTCGGCGAGCTCCAGGTTCGCTCGCACGACGACTCGAAGCCCGTCCCGGGTCGTCGTGGGGCCCGGCTTCCGGGCGCGCAATCGTCGCGCTTTCTCCCGGGCCTCGCGGACGCGGAGCAGGCTCCGCCGAAGGCGCTCCTTCGAGGGGTTCGCATCGACGATACCGCGGTCTCCGTCCACGACGATCGGCTTCTCGGATGAGATGGCCTCGCAGAGCCCCTCGATCCCGACGACTGCCGGTAGTCCGAAGGAACGAGCGATGATGGTGGCGTGAGAAGTCATGCCCCCACGCTCGAGCGCCAGCGCTCGGACCCGGCGCGGATCCAGGCGGGACGCGTCCACTGGTGAAATCTCGTCGGCGACGAGGATCGAACCGCGCGGAAGCTCATTCGGCAGGAATGTGGATCTGACCCCTTCGGGATCAGACCCTACGCCGGCGAGATGCCGCGCAATTTCCCGTGCCACGTCGTGGATGTCCGCGGCGCGCTCACGCATGGCGTCCGAATCCGCTCCCTCGAACCGGCTGCCGAGTTCGCGCGTGACCTCGGCAAGCGCCCACTCCACGTTTACCCGGTCGCGCTTCACCCGGGCGAGAATCGCTTCGAGATAGGTCTCGTCTGTGGCGATGAGCCCGTGCGCTTCGAGAATGGCGCCGAGTTCCGCTCCAATATCGCCCGCGGCCTCGCCGGAGTGCCGCCGAAACTCTTCCGCCGCCAGCTGCGATGCCCCGCGAAGCCGCCGTTCCTCCTCGTCGAACTCGACGGGCGACACTGCGCGACGAAACGCCGGAAGACCGCCGAACCGCACGATCACGGCGCGGCCGACTGCGATGCCGGGAGAGACGGGAAGGCCCTGGAGCATGGTTTGGAAGCCTCCGGGTGCTCTCCCGGAAAGCGACTTTCTACTGGTCCTCGTCGAAGCTCCGGGCAATCAGCCCTTCGACTGCGGCAAACGCGGCGTCTTCGTCCTCTCCGGAGACCGCGATCGTGATGTGCGTCCCCTGCGACGCGGCGAGGAGAAGGAGCCCGAGGATGCTCTTGCCGTCCACTTCCTCGCCATTCTTTCGAATCTTGACCTCGGACTTGAAGCGGCTCGCCGTCTGCACGAACTTCGCCGCGGCGCGCGCGTGCAGCCCGAGGCGGTTGCGGATCGAGAGCTCCCGCTCGATCACGCGCCCTCCCGTTCCTCCGCCCCGGCCGCGGAGACTGCCTCGTCGTCGGCGAGCAAGTCAGAAGCCACATAGATCGACCGCTGCCCACGGTCCTTCGCGACGTGCGCGATCTCGACGACCGGCTTCCCGCTCTTCTGGAGAGCGGCGACCTTCAGGAGCATCGGCAGATTGACTCCGGTCACGATCTCGATCCGGTCCCGCTTCAGGAACGGGAGGGTCAGGTTCGTCGGCGTTCCCCCGAACATGTCTGTCAGGATGACGGCGCCGTCTCCGCGGTCCGCCTCTTCGAGGCCTTCCGCGATCCGCCGGCTCGCCTCTTCGCCAACCTGGCTCCAGTCGAGCGCGACCGAGACGATCTGCTCGATATCCGGCTGGATCGTCAGAGCGGCGGCTTTCAACTCCTCCGCGAGCCGACCGTGGGTCACGAGAAGGATCCCGATCATCCGCCCGCGGCCCGCGCGACTGACATCCCCGAAATCATCTCATCACTCGCGAGTCGCGTCGCGGTGCGATACGCGCACGGGAAGCCCCCTCTCCTTGAGCAGTTTCGCGAGCTGATCGGCCACGTACACGGAGCGATGCTTGCCTCCGGTGCAGCCGATTCCGATGGAGAGATAGCTCTTGTGCTCGCGCTCGTAGAGGGGCAGCAGGTAATCGAGGAAATCCGTCAGTCTCTTCAGAAACTCCGCCGTCTCGGGATCCTTCTCGATGTACGCCGCGACCGCCGGGTCGCTCCCGACTTTCGACTTCAACTCCGGCACGAAGTGCGGATTCGCCAGAAACCGCACGTCGAAAATGAGATCGACGTCGTGCGGAACGCCGAACTTGTACCCGAAGGAGGTCGCGGAGACCACCATGCGCGCGGCGCTCTCCTCCCCGACGAAGGTCTTCTGCATGAACGAGCGAAGCTCGTGAACGGTCATCGCCGAGGTGTCGACGACGACGTCGGCGAGCGTCCGCACGTCCTCGAGCAGCTCTCGCTCGTTGCGGAGCGCCGTCAGGAGAGGCTGGTCGACGGAGAGGGGGTGCGGCCGGCGCGTCTCGGAGAATCTCCGGATCAAGGCCTCTTCCGAGGCATCGAGGAAGAGGAGACGAGTTCCCGGAACGCGCTGGCGGAGTCTCGCCAGGATCGGCGGAAAACGGGACGCGAAGTCCGGGTTCCGCACGTCCAGAATCACTCCGACGCGAGGAGCCGTGAGCTCCGAGAGAAGCGGCTCGACGAGCGGCAGCGGCAGGTTGTCCACACAGAAGTAGCCCATGTCTTCGAGGCATTTGAAGACATAGCTCTTGCCCGACCCCGAGAGACCGGTTACGACAACGAGGCTCTCGGGGACCGGCCGGCTTCCGCCCTCCGGCTGCGAGCCGAGCGGAGTCGCCGTTGCGGCCCGGCGAGCCGCGGGACCTCCGGAACCCTTGGCGCGGTCGCCGCCGCTCCGGGCCTTCCGGCTTCTCGGTGGCACCGGGACGCGGCTCGGCCCGCGCCGCCCCGGTCGTCGAGAGGAGGTCAAGCGCGCTTCAGCCCGGGCGACAGCGCGTTTCGGGCGATCTCCTCGTCCACCTTGAGCGCGAACTCCTTCGCGGCGTCATAGCCCTGCGTCTTCAGGAGCTCGTTGCGGGCGGCGATCTCGATCAAGAGCGCGATGTTTCGTCCCGAGGCCACCGGCAGCTTCATGAACGGCCGGGCGCGGTCGAGGATGGAATACGTCTCTCCGTCCAAGCCGAGGCGGTCGTAGGACTTCGTCGGATCCCATCGCTCGAGCTCGATCACGAGCTCGATCGATTTCGACGCACGGACGGCCGAGACCCCGAAGAGGTGTTTGATGTTGATGATCCCGATTCCGCGCAGCTCCATGTGGTAGCGCAGCATGTCGGCCGCTCGGCCGACGAGCGCGCCGTTCGGGTACTTGCGGATGTCGACCACATCGTCGGCGACGAGCCGGTGACCGCGCTGAATCAGGTCGAGCGCCGATTCGCTCTTTCCGATGCCGGACTCGCCGAGGAGAAGGACACCCATTCCGTAGACGTCGACGAGCACTCCGTGCAGAGTCGTCGACGGGGCGAGCTCGTCCTCCAGGATTCGCGTGATCGATTGAATGACGACCGAGGTCGTCCGCGGTGAAACGAGGAGAGGAACCCGGCGGATGCGGCACTCGCGCACGAGCTCCTCGGGCACTTCCTGACCCTTCGTCACCACGAAGGCAGAGACCGGGAGCGCGCAGATCATCGCTATGCGCTCGCGGCGAAGATCCATGGGCATCGTGTCGAGGTAGTTCAGTTCGCTTTCGCCGAGCACCTGGATGCGTCCCGGTTTGATGAACGACAGGAACCCGGCCAGCGCGAGGCCCGGCCGTTGGATGCGCCCCCACGAGATCGGCCGGTCGAAGCCTGATTCGCCCGCGACCACCCGCATCTCGAGGTCGGCCAGGTCTGGAGAGCGAAGAATGTCGGCGCTGAGCTGGGTCATCTCTTTCGTGGAACTCCGCGTTCAGGATACGCCCGAATGGGTGATTCTGATGCGCGGCAGCAGCCGATCACACGGGCACGGCCAGCCGTCCTTCTGCCTCTCTGAGTGCCTTCGCGATGCCCGCCGCCGTCGCCTCGCGCCGCACGCTCTCGGCGACACCCGGCATGCGGATGACGCGTGAGATCCGCGCGAGTGCTTGAAGATGGACCGCGGGAGCGTCGGCGGGCGAGAGGACGAGAAAGACCAGAGTCACCGGCTGCGCATCCGCTGCGTGGAAATCGATTCCGGAGCGCGAGACGCCCACCGCCAGAACCACGTCGGAGAGGTCCCGAACCTTACAGTGCGGAATGGCGAGACCGGCGCCCAGGCCCGTCGACCCCATCCGCTCGCGCTCGAGGAGTCGGGCGACGAGCCCTTCGGAGTCGCCCACGACGCCGGCGGCGGCGAGGCCGCCGGCCATCTCGGCGAGCACGTCTTCGACCGTCGTGCCCGCGAGATTGGGAAAAACGAGCCGCTCGTCGACCAACCTCGGGAAAAGGCCGGCCTCCGCGGAGCTCATTCCTGGATCCATAACGCGACGCCCCGAGGGTGCCCTCCCGGCGCGGCGGCGATCAGCATTCGATCAGGCCGAAATTGCCGTCCCGCCGACGATAGAGCACCGAGACCTTCTCCGTCCCCGAGTCCCGAAAGACGAGAAACTCCTGCCGCGAGCCCTCGATTCGGAGTAGTGCCTCTTCGGGACTCATCGGCTTGACCGCGAGCCGGCTTGCCCGGACGATCCGCCGCTCCGGCGCCGCCGCGAACGCGGCGCGGGCTGCTCGGCGCGCCGCCGTCTCCGCCGGCGCGGCGGCGGCCGGAGGAAGCAGGCGCGGCGAAGTTCGGTCTTTTCGGTTGCGTCGCTTCTCCGAGTCCTTCTTGGCTTGAGCGTCGATCTTCTCGAAGGCGAGCGCGACCGCCGCGCGCGGATCGGCCGTGTACTCGTGGGCGTTCCACCGCCGGCGTCGATGCGTTGCGATGATCTCCGCCCCGAATCGGTGTTTCTCGTGAGAGAGCACGACCCGCACCCTGGCCGGTCCTCCGAGATGGCGCTCCAGGCGCTGCGTTCTCTCGCGGGCCAGGTTCATCAACGACGGAGTGACCTCCACATTCCGACCGGTGCACTCGACGGCCATGAATCCCTCCATCAAGCTGCCATTCCGGGAGTTCGAACCGAAACGAACTTAGAAAGTCTGTTTTCTCTGGGACGAGGAAGGGATCCTCAGCTCCTCTCGATACTTCGCCACGGTCCGCCGGGCGATCTGGATCCCCTCCGCGCGCAGCTTCTGCATGATCCGGGCATCGGAGTGGGGCCGCGTCGCGTCCTCATCGGAGACGATTTTCGCGATCTTGCTCTTGATCGACAGCGACGAGACCTCGGCGCCCTGCGTCGAGTCGATCCCGCTGTGGAAGAAATACTTCATCGGAAACAGTCCGCGCGGCGTGTGGATGTACTTGTTCGAGACGACGCGGGACACCGTCGATTCGTGCATCCCGATGTCGTTCGCGACGTCCCGCAGCACGAGAGGACGGAGATGCTCGATTCCGTGCTCGAGAAAGCCGCGCTGGTGACGGACGATCGAGTCGGCGACTTTGTAAATGGTGCGCTGCCGCTGGTCCAGGCTCTTGATCAGCCAGACGGCGGAGCGCATTTTGTCGCGTAGATAGGTCGCGGCCTCCTCGCCGATCGCGCCGTTGCCGCCCCGGAGCATCCGCCGGTATGCGGCTGAAATGCGCAGCTTGGGGAGGCCGTCCTCGTTCAACTGGATGACGTACTCGTCGCCGATCTTGCGAACCGCGACGTCCGGCTCGACATAGATGGTGCGCTCGTCGGAGTACTTGCGGCCCGGCTTCGGCTCGAGGTTCTTGATGATCTCGACGACCGCCTGGAGCTGCGAAAGCCCGACGTTCAACGTTCTCGAGAGCGGCGCGAACTGCCGGTTCAAGAACTCCGGCCAATGCTGTGTGATGACCGTCTCGATGAGAGGGTTCTCGATACCGAGGGCGTGAATCTGGAGCATCAGGCAGTCGGGCAGATCGAAGGCGCCGATGCCGGGGGGATCGAACGACCGAACGAGCGCGAGCGCCGACTCAACGTCCCGGTCTTCCTCGAATCCGGCGGCGCGGATTTCCTCGCGGGAGACGCGAAGATATCCGTCCTCGTCGATGTTGCCGACCAGGTACTGGGCGATCTCCCGAACCTGCGGCTCCTCGTCGGAGAGCGAGAGCTGCCAGTTCAGGTACTCGTGGAGGCCCTGAGGCTTCGACAGCGTGTTCTCGAGAGGGACCTGCTCGGTGTCCTCGTACTGCCGCGGGTTGTACGCGCTGTCCAGGTAATCCTCGAAGTAGGAGTCGAAGTCGATTTCGTCGAAGGAATCGCGCTCCTTCTCGGCCGGCGGCTCACCGACCTCCGCCGCCTCTGCCGACGAGGCCGGCGTTTCCGGCTCGGCCTCCTTTGCCGGTTCTGTCTCAGTCGACGGCTCGGCCTCCGCGGCCGCTTCTTCTTCCTCCTCGAGCAGCGGGTTCTCGACGATCTCCTGTGTCAGGACGTCCTGGAGTTCGAGCTTGGACATCTGCAGCAGCTTGATCGCCTGCTGCAGCGACGGGGTCATGACCAGTCGCTGGGAGAGCCTGAGGTTGAGCTTTTGCTCTAGTGCCATCGGAGATGAAAGCCCCTAGCGGAGCTGAAACGCCTCCCCCAGATAGATCTTTTTTACGACGGCGTCATTCGACAAGGCAAGCGGCGTGCCAGCCCGCAAAATCTCGCCGGCGTTGATTATATAAGCGCGATCGACGATCGACAAAGTCTCGCGGACATTGTGATCCGTAACCAGCACGCCGATGCCGGAAGAGGCCAGACGGCGCACGATCGACTGGATGTCCAGCACGGCGATCGGGTCGATCCCGGCGAACGGCTCGTCGAGCAGGAGGAAATAGGGGGACACGACGAGGCTTCGCGCGATCTCCACCCGCCGGCGCTCCCCTCCCGACAGCGTGTAGGCGCGGTGGTCGCGAACGGCCTCGAGGCCGAACTCGGAAAGGAGCTCGTCCGCGCGTTCCCGCTGTGCCGAGTGAGGCAGATCGAGAGTCTCCAGGATCGCGAGCAGGTTCTGCTCGACCGTCATCTTGCGGAAGACCGACGGCTCCTGCGGCAGGTAGGAGATGCCGGCGCGCGCGCGACGGTACATCGGAAGACCGGTGAGGTCGCGGTCGCCCAGACGAACCGTTCCGGAGTCCGGCTCGACCAATCCGACGACGATCGAAAAGGTCGTCGTCTTACCGGCGCCGTTCGGCCCCAGCAGTCCGACGATCTCCCCGGCGGCGATCTCGATCGAGACGCCGGAGACCACGGTTCGGCCGGCGTACGACTTAACCAGACCTTCGGCGACGAGGCGGGGAGGCTGTGCTTCGCGCTCTGAGGCGGAACGGACGCCCTCACCCCGTCCCTCTGCCGGAGCGATAGGGCGGATGCGCTCTCGATGATCGCCCACGAGGCAAGGATAGACCTGTCAGTCAGCTTTCGTCTTGTGGATCGTCTCGGTACGGCCTCCTTCCGGCGCGGTCACTTCGACGTTCTTTCCCCGCCCGGTGATCGTGAGCGTCGACCCGGCGACCCGATTTCCTTCTGCGTCGGACACGCGCGCCGGGTTCCCGTGGAGGACTGTTCGGCCCTCGCGTGGGAAGTCTTCCGCGCGGTCCGCCGTTCCGCTCCGGCCGGTCGAACGGTCGGCGAGCGTCACGTTTCCCGAGAGCTCGACCCTCTCGAGCTTCTTGTCCTTCCCGAAGAGAGCGACCCCGCGCTGCCCGGTCGCCCGCCATGCGCCTCGCGTCACGGTGACACCCTCCTCGAACACCGCGCTCGAATCGCTTTCGCGATAGATGAGCCGTTTCGCTGTGACGATGGCTGGTCCTTCTTCCCTGGCTTCACGCGTGGCGCCCGGGGCGCCGGCGCGCGCCAGGACCGCGCGCACTTTTCCGACCGCGACCGCGCTCTTCTCTGCGTCGTTCAATGTGATGTCGTCGCCGAAGATCGAGGAGGACTCCTGCCAGAGGCTCGCCTCGCCCGAAAGCGCCGCGAGATGAGTCTCTTGATCGAGGAGGATCCTCTCCGCCTTACCGTAGGTCGGTCGCGTTGGGTCTCCGAGCAACGAGGACGCTTGGGCGGGCCGGTCCTTTTCGGGGATGAACACGGCACGCGCCTTGCCCTCCGCCCGCAGCGATTTGCGGTTCCGGTCGATCTCGATTCGCGACGCCGAGACTTTCGAACCCCCTTCCTCGACGGTCGCGGGCTTTTCGGCATTGCCGGTCAGGAGCCAGACTCCGCGATCGGGCAGGTCGACGACACGGTTCGCGCGGCCGGTTCTTCCTTCGCCCTCGAGGTAAACGTCTCCCTCGAGCTCGAGGGTCTGGAAATCTCCCGTCGGCGCGAAGGAACCGCTCGCGCGCTGCGACTCGGCGTTCCCCCGGTCGGAGCGCAGGCGTACCTGGCCGTTCGCTCGCGCGGAAACCGGGCGACCTTGCGCGAATTCGAGGTCGACCGAGAGCGCGGCGAGCCGCCGGTTCGTCTCGCTGACGGATGCCGGGGAACCGGTGAGGTTGATGGTGCGAACGTCCCCCTCCGCGTCGAAAAAGAGAGCGGCTTCCTCCGCGGAGTAGGCGCGCTCTCCTCGATCCTCGCCGGTCGCAGCGATCACGCCGCGCACCGACCCATACGCGCGGGCCCACTCGGACCGGTTTGCCTCCGGGGAGAACTTCAGGAGTAGCCGGTCGCTCGCGAGGCGGTCTCCCTTGGCCGAAGCGGCAGAGACGTTGCCGGAGAGTTCGACGATCCCCTCCTCGCGCCTGTACTGGCCCGAATCCGAGCTGAGCGAAGAGAGACCGGCGCTCCCCTGCCCCGTCCCGGAGCCACGGATCGGACCGGACAACGTCAGGATCCGGGTTCGGAGGTCGTAGGATCCCGTCGCGGCGCGCACGTCGAACGTACCGCGGGTGAAGTGGAGGACCGACGGCGAGCGCATCACGCGTTTCGTCGGGTCGAACTCGATCGTGTCCGTTTCGCCGAGTGCTCCATCCTGGGGCTCGGCCCATCGCACATTGCCCGAAAGAACTGCCGCCTTCGTTCGGTTGTCGTACTGCGCCCGCTCCGCCTGGACCGTCACGGGGTTGCCCTCCTCCGGATAGACGGTCAGCGTCACGTTCTCCAGCGCGTAGCGGTTCGGTGGCAGTCCGGCGCCCGCTCCGAAGCCAACGGTTCGGTCGGACCGGATCCGGAAGAGGGGCTTCTCCCCCACCGATTCGGTGTAGTCGAAGCCGGACAGGAGAGTGGTGGGCTGACCGTCTTGCCCGGCGGCCGGCAGGTTGCCGACCGGACGTGGGTGCTCGGCCGAAACATTGTGTCCCGGACGGAAGAACGCGACGAGCACGGCGAGGAACGCCGCCCCGAAGACGAGGATTGCGATCTCGGCGCGGCGGAGCTTCACGTCACCGCCGCGAGCTCCGCGACCGGAATCGGCGGGTCGGGCTTGCGCTCGGACGCTTCCGACGGCCACGCGTCGACGATCTCGATCTCGGGCCGGCCGCTCCATCGACTGCGGGAGAGGCGGTAATGCAGCCGGAGCGAACCCCTTCCGCCCGGGGGATTCCCCAACAGCACGGTGTCCTTCCAGCAGACCGCGTCGAGAAGCCGGGCGCCGGATTCGAGGCGGCCGCGCCATCCGATCTCCCCGAGCTGGCGAAACGGCTCGGCCGCGAGGACGTCCCGGCACGAGAAGACGGGTCGGGGGTTCCCGGCGCCGTGCGGCTCAAAGCGTTCGAGGTGCGCGAGCAGTTCGTCGTCGATCTCGCCGAGAGACAGCTCGGCATCGGAAAGGTCGCGCCGCTCGAGCCGTTCGCGGGGAATCCTCTCGGCGAAGAGAGCCCTCGCCTCTTCCCGGAAAACGGCGAACCCTTCTGCTCGGAGCGTGCCGCCGACGGCCTGGTCGTGACCGCCGAAGTCCAAGAATCGGTGACGCAGTTCCTTCAATGTGTCGTGGAGCGGAACGCCCGGGATACTCCGCCCGGAACCGCACGCCCGCTCTCCTTCCAGAGCGAAGAGAAGGACGGGCCGGTTGTATTCCCGCGCGAGGCGCGAGGCCGCGATTCCGAGGACGCCGCGGTGCCAGGCCGGGTCGCTTTCGACGATCACGAAGTCCCGCTCGGGATCGAAATTCTCGGCGACCCGATCGCGCGCTTCCGTGAAGACGCGGCGCTCGACGGTCTGGCGCTCGGCATTTCGCGCGCAGAGGTCGCGCGCGATCGCTCGGCCACGGGCGGGATCCTGCTCTTCGAAGAGAGCGAGGGCAATCTCCGCCGTATCGAGCCGTCCGGCGGCGTTCAGTCGTGGGGCCACTCGAAAAGCGATCTCTTCGGAAGTGGGTGCATGGCCCGGCTCGATGCCGCAGGCTTCCAGGAGCGCAGCGAGCCCCGGCGCCTTAGGGCGAGCGAGCGCCGCCAGGCCGAGTGCCGCAATCGCGCGATTCTCGCCGGT
>DASXTN010000002.1:0-13535 GCA_036505435.1 Thermoanaerobaculia bacterium
CACCAGATCTCCAATCTCTCGATCGGTCCGGACGGAAAGCTCTACGTCCACATCGGGGATGGACTTTTGACCACCCCGGCGGAGGACCTCAACTCGGTCCGCGGAAAGATTCTTCGGGTGAATTTCGACGGCTCGGCGCCCGGCGACAATCCCTTCTTCAACGCCGGCGACGGCATCACGGCGACGGATTTCATCTTCGCCTATGGCTTCCGCAATCCCTTCGGAGGCGCCTGGCGCGCGGCCGACGGCTCGCACTGGGAAGTCGAGAACGGCCCCTTCGTGGACCGGTTCGCGAAGGTCGTTGCCGGGCGCAACTACCTCTGGGACGGAACCGATGAGAGCATGAGGAACTTCGCCGCGTACAACTGGCCGACGACTCGCGCTCCGGTGAACGTCGCCTTCGTCCAGACGTCGACCTTCGGCGGAAGCGGTTTTCCGGTCGAAAAGATGGATCACGCGTTCGTGACCGAGTCGGGACCGACCTACGCTCCCGGTCCGCAGGCGAGCGGTAAGAGGATCAGCGAGTTCGCCTTCGACCTGGATGGGAACCTTCTCGCCCCGCCCGTGCCCCTGGTCGAATACATCGGCGCCGGCCGCGCCACGGCCGTCGGTCTCGCCTCCGGACCCGACGGTCTCTACTTCACCGATCTCTACAAGGACTTCGGAGCCACGCTGCCGACCGAGAGGGGAGCCAACGTCTTCCGTATCCGGTATACCGGGATCGCGGATTTCGCCGCGGATACCGCGTCCGGCCGGGCGCCGTTGACCGTCCGCTTCCAGGATCGATCGAGCGTGCCCGGCGCCGTGTCATGGCACTGGGAATTTGGCGACGGAAGGGAAAGTGACGAACAGCACCCCTCGCACGAGTACGAGCTCGACGGCGCCTACGACGTTCGCCTGACGGTGGCGGGGGAGGCGGGTGAGACCGCGCGTCAAAAGGGTGCATTCATCGTCGTGACTCCACCCGTCCGACAGCCGGTATGCGCGGGAGTCACGCCGCCAGAGCCCTGCGCGGCCGCACGCCCCGCGCCTCGCGTCCTGCCCCCGCGGAGCTAGGTAGGGGCGGGGCTCGTCCCCGCCCGCTTCGCTCGCCGACGGATCGAACGGGCGGCCGCGAGGGCCGCCCCTACTAGAATGACCGGGATGAGGTCTGCGGCAAACGACGACCCGAGTGGGATTCGGCCCGCATGGCGCTGGGGGATGGGTCTCCTCGCGGTGCTGCTTCTGGTGGGCGTCGTTGCCGCCATCGCGCGGCCGCGCGGCCCCTCCGTCGAGGTCGTCGCGGTCAAGCGGGGTGATCTGCTCGTTCCGATCCAGTGCGATGGAAGCCTCGAACCTCCTCCCGGCGGGGAGCTGCGCTCGCCGCAGAGCGCCACCGTGGCTGAGATTCTCGTACGGGAGGGAGATCGGGTTACGACGGGAACGCCGCTTCTGCGGCTGGCGGAGCCGGAGCTCGCGCAGAAGGCGACGGACGCCCGAGCGGAAGTCTTGCGCCTTGCCGGGGAGCGCGCCGGTGTCGCCTCGGAGCTCTCCGAGCTCGAGCGCCAGGAGAAACATCAACAGGAGATTCTTGCGTCCGATGCCCGCCTGCTCGCCAGCGGCGCGATCACGCGGATGGCCTATGAACAGGACGAGCTCGCTCTGCGGCAGGCCCAAGATCGCGCCCGCGCCGCGAGGGCGCGCCTGGCGGCTCTCGGCGGCTCCTCGAAGAGTGTTGCGTCGCGCATCGAGCTCGCGGAGCGCTCGGCCAGCGAGCTCGAGCGCCGCGTCGCGGGCCTGACGGTCCGAGCGCCGGCTGCGGGTCTCGTCTACGGGTTGCCGCGCCGCACCGGTGAGGCGATCGGCGCCGGCGAGGTCGTCGCCAACGTCATCGACCCCGAGCACCGGCGGGTTCGGGCCCGCGTCGACCAGCCGGACCTGCCGCGGATCGCCCCCGGCCAGCGCCTGATACTCGGGTTCGACGGGCTGCCCGGCCAGAGATGGGAGGGCAGGATCACCTTCGTAGCCCCGGGACTCCGGGAGGTCGGCGGCCGCGAGGTGGGCGAGGTTCTCGGCGAGATCGCCGATCCGCAGGGCAGGCTTCCGAGCAACGCGGCCGTCGAATTGCAGATCGTAACGGGCGAGAAGCATGGAGCGCTCGTCGTCCCCCGCGCGAGCGTCTTTCGCGAGGGGGAACGCCGCTTCGTCTATCTGCTCGACGGAGGCCGCGCGCGTCGCCGAGAAGTCCAGGTCGGCCTTCTCGGATTGACCGAAGTCGAGATCCGCGGCGGCATCCGGGAGCGGGACACCGTGATCCTGCCCGGTTCGACGCCGCTCGCCGACGGCCTGCGCGTGCGCGCGACGCGCGGGCTTCCGCGACCGTGAAAAACCCAACGTAGCCATGTTCAACCGCGAAGTGCTCGAAATGGCCGTCGACCGTTTTCGAAAGCATCCGGTCCAGACGTCTCTCACGCTCGCCGGCCTCGTCGTCGGAACCGCCTCCATCATCCTCGTGGTGTCGCTCGGCCTGACGGGCCGCAAGTACGTCATGAAGCAGATCGAGGGAGTCGGCTCGCGTCTCGTCTGGGCGAACTACCGCGGTACGGTGACTTCGGGCGTCTCGCGCGTCATGGACGACTTCATGACCGACATGGATGTGAAGGCCGTCGCGGCGCGGAGCGACCTCTTCTCGGGCGTGACGGGCATCCTGACTCTGCGCGGCAACATCACGGTTCAGTCACAACTGAAGACGCTGACGGTCCTGGGCGTGATGTCCAACTACGGAACGGTGCGCAAGAACATGCGCATCCTGAGGGGCCGCTTTCTCGATGAGGACGACCTCCAGGAGCGCGCGCGTGTGTGCGTGGTCAACCGCGACCTCTACCGGCAGCTCTTCGCCAACGACGAATCTCCCGACAAGACGATCCGCACCCTCGGAACCACCTTCCAGGTCGTCGGCGAGTTCGAGGAGCCCGTGGATACGCTCGGGCGCGGCGACGTCGTTCCGGAGACGATCCTCATCCCGATCACCGTCGCCTGGTATTTCACGCCCACCCGTCAGCTCAAGACGCTCTTTGCGGAGGCGCGCGAGTTCGCGGAGCTTCCGGCGGCGGTGCGCGCGGTCGAAGAGACCCTTCGGGAACGCCACCGGCCGGGGTCCGTCTACGAGGTCGAGAGCATGACCACGGTCGTCCGCCTGGCCCGAACGATCTCCGTCGGCCTGATCGTGGTGTTCGTGCTCGCGGCGGCCGTCTCGGTGATCGTGGGTGGAGTGGGCATCATGAACATCCTGCTCGCGTCGGTCGAGCAGCGCACGCGCGAGATCGGTGTCCGGATGTCGGTCGGCGCGCGGCGGCGCGACATCCTCGGCCAGTTCCTGTTCGAGGCGCTCTCCCTCGGCGTCGTGGGGTCGACGATCGGCGTCCTCGTCGGGTTGGGACTGCCCTACCTCTCCCGGCTCTTCGTGCGGGGGGTGGACGTCCGCGTCTCCGTCGCGTCGGCCATTCTGGCCTTCCTCTTTTCCTGTGCGGTCGCGGTCGTTTTTGGCGCGGTGCCGGCGTACCGCGCATCGAGTCTGAATCCTGCGGAGGCTCTTCACCATGAATGATGAAAGAACTTGCTCCTTCCGGTCGTGGTTGCTTGCTCTCCTCGGCGTGGCTTTCTCCTCTCTTTCTCTTGCGCAGGCTCCCGCGCCCGAGCCCCTGACGGTCCGACGAGCGGCGGAGCTCGCCCTCGAGCGGGCGCCGCAGCTCGCCGCCGTACGGGCGGCCCACGAAGAGGGAAGCGCCTCGGCCCGCGTCGCCTCCGACTCATTTAATCCGTCGATCTGGGCCATCACGACGCCGGGCTACGCCAGCGGCCTGCCCGTGGCCGTCGCGGGACGCGTCCCCTCCTATGCCGGCGTCGAGCTCCGACAGACGATCTACGATCCCTGGAGGAAGACCGAAGCGCTCCAGGCACAAGCGAGCGCCACCCATCTCGAGGGCACACTCGAGATCTCCTGCGTCGAGACGGTCCAGGCCGTGGTCACGGTCTACGCGAAGTGCTGGGCGGACGAGCGTCGCGCCGACTCCGCCGCTCGGAGGCTTTCCGCGGCAGAGGGGACTTTGAAGCGAATCTCCTCCCTCTTCGAAGAGGGCCGCCGAACGGAGCTCGACGTCGAAAGGGCACGGCTTCAGGCCGCGCGCGCGAAACAGAAGCTCCTAAACGCCGAGTCCGACCGCGACCTCGAGGGCCTGGAGCTCAAGCGAATGATCGGTTGGCCGGTCAGCGCGCCGCTGCGTCTCGCAGGCGAGATCGAGAACGCGCTCCCCCAGATCACGTCGGCCGAGAGTCTTGCCGCGGCCCGGGATACGGACCCGCGGCTGAAGTCTCTCTGGCAAGAGATCGAGTTGCTGGGCCGTTCCGCGCGTCTCACCTCGAAGCGCTGGCCCATCATCGAGGCCTCCGCGCAGTACCAGCGCCTGCCGTCCTACTACGACAAGTACTACAAGAGCTTCAACGAAAACGACTTGAGCATCGGCGTTTCCGTCGCGATCCCAATCTGGGCGGGGGGCCGCCTGGACGATACCGAGGCGCGGGCGAAGGCCAGTGTCGCGCGGGTGCAGGCCGAGCGCGACGCGCGCGAGTCTGAGCTCGAGGTCGCGGTGCGCCGTGCGGAGGCCGCAGTCGCACGGGCCGACGCGGAACGCAGTCTCACGCGTCGGTCGCAGGGCATCGCCGAGCAGGACCTCTCCAGCGCGAAGCTTCTATCGCGCGAAGGACGAGGCGAGGCGGGCGACGTCGACGATCGGCAGATGGCCTTAGCCGACGCCGACGAAGAGGCCGCGCGGGCGAGCCTCGACGCGCTCGAACAACGCGTCCGGCTTCTGGCGCTCCGCGGCGAGCTCGCCCGCTCGATTCTCGGCAGCGAGCCCCCCTGCGCGGCGCGTTAGGGCATCGGGCCTACCGCGACGGCTCGACTGGCTCGGGAGCGCTTTTCGACCGGCGCCAGCTCCGCTGAAAGCTCGCGAGCGTGATCAGTCCGATCGCGGCCCAGGCAAGCTCGCGGATTCGACGAATGAATCCCAGCGTGAAACCTTTTGCCGGGTCCAGGCCCATGGCGAGAAAAATGAGAACCTTTCCCCCTTCCTGCGTTCCCATCTTGGCCGGGACGAAGAAGAGCGCACCCTCGATGGTGACCGCGAGAACCTCGATGGCCAACGCCTGACTCCATCCGACGGGCTCGCGCAGGAGCCTCAGAATCAGGAGCGTCTCGACCACGCCCGTCTGCCACGCGAGGAACGAAGCAGCCACCGACAGCGCAAAAGCGCCCGGCCGTTGCCGAACTGAGCTCAGAGCCTCTCCGGCGAGGGTCCGCCAGCGCTCCGGCAGGGAGAGCCATCGCGTGCGGAACCATCGGAATCGGTCGAGACGTCGCTTGATCGCTGCGAGCCCGGTCTGCGACCAGGCCAGAAACAAGACGGAGACGACCAGCAAGACCAGAAGGGCGGAAAGCAGCTTCAGCCCTCGCTGGAGCCGCGTCTCCTCGATCAGCCGCAAGACGACCGGCAGACCGGAAAGCACAAAGAGAAGCTGGCCGACGAACTGCGTCATTGCCGCGAGTGCCACCGAGGCAAGGGCGGTTGGCGCTGGGACTTCCCGCGCCAGCAGGCTCGCGCGGACCAGCTCTCCGCCGACAATGGCCACCGGGTTCACCGCGTTGACGGCCTCACCGGCGACGAGCATCGGGGCGAGGACGCGCACGGGCACCTTGGAGTGGGGGGGGAGCATGCAGCGCCACGAAACCGTGTTGAAGAGGATCGCGAATCCATGCAAGGCGAAGATCCCGAGGAGTCCCCATCCTGCTTCGGAAATGTTACGGACCAGAGTGTCCAGGCCGATCCGGTAGAGCAGCGCGCACAGAAGAAGAACGCCGACCGCGAAGCTGACTCTCTCGAGTCGTTTCAGGCCCGCTTGTTTCGCTCGGCCTGACACGGCTACTGAAGCCCGTTCCTTAGGAGGCGACGCGCGTACGGGCGGCGGTTGGGCCGGCGGACGCCGTCGGGGTCGCAAGCAGCCGTCCTCCCTCTCCGATGCGAAAGCGGTTGCCGCGCCAGACCACCGTTGCGCCGAAGAAGGCGGAAACCCACATCACGAAGCTCAAGACGTCCCTGACGGGCACGAGCCACAGAGCGCTCCGGGCCGCCCGGTCCTTGAGACAACGCACCGCGATGAACCAGGCCATCCCGAGACGGGCGGCGAGCGTCAGTCCGGCCAGGCCCCATCCGATCGAGGAGCCTCCCGTCACGAGGAGCAACAGGAGACTGGCCGGCACACCCTGGGTCAGGACGAGGCCCGCATAGCCCCACGGTCGGGCGGCCCGAATCCCGCGGTTCCAGCGAATCTGATGCTGAATGAACTGACGCAGGCTTGCGGTATCGAGCCGGTGGTCTACGACGTAGGGGGACAGTTCGACCTGGTAGCCCGCCCTCGCCGGAAGATTCCCGAGAAGATAGTCATCCGCGAGGTAATCGGCGACCGCGGGGAATCCGCCCACTTCTTCGAGGACCGATCGACGGATCAGAATGGCGGAGCCCATCGCGAACGATATCCCCTCGACCTTCCTCGCCACCAGCACCGATGGCTGGAAATCCGTAGAGAGACCGAGGGCATCCATCGTCCCCGCGAATCCGGTGGCTTCCGAGCGGTACAAACACGTGACGACGCCGACCCGCGGGTCAGCCATCGGCGCGATGATCGTCTCCAGATGACCGGGACCGACTCGAATGTCGCTGTCGGAGATCAGAATGGTCGGATACTTCGCTTGCGACACCATGGCGGTGAGATTCCCGACCTTCGGGTTCCTCGCGGTGGGAGCCCCGCCGATGACGACGCGGATGTCCACGTTCGGGAAGTCGCGCGCAATCTGACGTGCGACTCCGATCGCGGGCTCATCCGGGCTGTCGGCGCCAAAGATCAACTGATATTTCGGGTAGCGCTGTCGGCAAAATGACGCGAAATTCTCGTAGGCGTCCCGGTCGATGCCGCGGAGTGGCTTGAGAATCGTGATGGGAGGTTGGAAATGGGGGTTGCGGCTGCGCACGGCAGAGAAGAACTCCTTCGCCGAAAGGATGGCAAATCCGTAATACGTTACAGATGACAGACAAATCGTCACGAGAACGGATCGAGCGAAGAGCGCGACGGAATGGGACCCGAGAAGATGATGGACCACGTGCATCCGCTTCTCCTTCCTCGAATCAGGGCGCCGATCGAACCGTTTCGTGCGGAACGATGCCGGGACGGTTTTGCCGCCGACTCGGCAGCGCTTCGAGCGGATTCGACAGCGCGAATCGTTCCGCCGCGACCTGGCGCACGCGGGAGCTGAGGAGGGCGGCAAGCTCCGTCAGGCCCGCGCCCGGTGGCCCATTCGAGGGTTCTCCCGGCGCTCCGTAATCGGGATGGCAGTAGATCTCCACGACGGCGGCGGAGATGCGGGGAAGGAGGCGGAGCAGGTAGCCTTCGGACACCCTGCCCGTCGCGAGCAGACCGTAAACGCGATCGACGACGCGTACTCCGGTGCCGGAGATCCGCCGCTCGCCATACCGGCGCAGCCACCGGAAGATCCAGGAAAAGAGGAGCTTGTTTGCTCTGTGGGTCGGGTCGAGCGCGAGAGCCAGGCCGAGCTCCTCGGAGGGGAGGCGAATCGCCGGGATGGCGAACTCGTCGGCGAGCTCCACGAGCGTCCCGAGGACGACCGGGTGCAGATGCATGTGGAGATGCCCGTCGACATGCGAAAGAGTCAGCCCGGTCTGGCGAAACCGCTCGAGCTGTGCGCGGATTTCTTTCCGGAGCTCTCGCCGTGCCGCGGGTTGAAACTGGTATCGGAGGCCGGTCCGAACCGGCCCGGACGGAAAGCGCCCGGCGGCGTCCGTCAGGCGGGGGATTTCTGAATGGGTCAGTGCGGCCTTTCCGGCGACGACCACGAGGTGCAGCCCCACGGCGAGTCGGGGGTGCGCTTTCGCCAACGAAATCGCCTCTTCGCTCGCCTCTCCGGTGATCATCAGGCTCGCGCTCGTGAGGATCCCGCGCTCGTGCGCTTGGACGATCGCCCGATTGACTCCGCGCGAGAATCCGAAGTCGTCTCCCGTGACGATGAGCTTTCTCAGACGCGGTCCTCCCGCTTCCATAGGAAGCGTGCGAACTCGGCCCCTTCTCGGAGGCGCCGCTTGAGCATTTCAGGACTCGTCGCCATCTCGAGAGTCATCTCGGCGATCTTCTTCGGGCGGAAATAGAATCTCTTGTAGAAATCCTCCAGGGCTTCGAAGATCTCCTCGTGAGACAGATGCGGATAGCTCAGCGAGCCGACCTGAATGCCCTCCTCGGAGACCAGGCGGCCGTCCTCGAGCCAGCCGTTGTCTACGGCCTGACGGTAGAGCTCCGTGCCGGGATACGGCGCGGCCAGGGACACCTGGATCGTGTGCGGGTTGATCTCCCGGGCAAATCGGATGGTGTCCCGGATCGTCTCGTGCGTCTCGCCGGGCAGACCGACGATGAACGTCCCGTGGATCGTGATCCCGAGCTTGTGGCAGTCCTCCGTGAATCGGCGTGCCACATCGACGCGCGTGCCCTTGCGGATGTTGTTCAAGATCTGCTGACTTCCGGTCTCATAGCCCACCAGGAGCAGCCGCAGACCGTGATCTCTCATGATCTTGAGTGAGTCGTGGGGCACGTTCGCCTTGGCGTTGCAGGACCAGGTGACGCCGATCTCGCCCAGGCGTTCCGCGATCGCCGCGGCGCGCGGGAGATCGTCCGTGAACGTGTCGTCGTCGAAGAAATACTCCTTGACATGGGGGAACAACTCCGTCGCGCCGCGGATCTCCTCGGCCACGTTTTCGGGGCTTCGCGTGCGGTAGCGATGCCCGCCGATCGTCTGCGGCCACAGACAGAAGGTGCAGCGGGACCGGCAGCCGCGGCCCGTGTAAAGCGAGACGTAGGGGTGGAGGAGATAGCCGATGAAATAGTCCTCGATGACGAGGTCGCGCTTGTAGACTTCCGTCACGAACGGAAGACGGTCCATGTCCTCGAGGATGACGCGGTCGCGGTTGTGCGCGACGCGGCCTCCCGCGCGGTAGCTCAGTCCGTCGATCGCTTCGAGCGGACGACCCTCGGCAACCTCCTGGATCGTGTAGTCGAACTCATTGCGCGCGACGAAGTCGATCGACTCGGAGGCCCGAAGGGAGGCCTCGGGGGCGACCGCGACATGGGCCCCGACGAAACCGATCCGCATCCGGGGATTTGCGTGTTTGAGCGCCTCCGCGATTCGCACGTCGGACCGAAATGAAGGGGTGCTCGTGTGCAGGACGGCGAGCTCGTAGTCGGAGGCGAGAGGGAGGATGTCTTCGACCCCGAGACCGCGGGCCGGCGCGTCGATGAGCCGGCTTTCGGCAACCAGAGCCGCCGGCTGGGCGAGCCACGTCGGGTACCAGAACGAGCGGATCTCCCGTTTCGCTTGATATCGCGAGCCGGCCCCGCCGTCGAAGCCCTCGAAGGAAGGCGGATTGAGAAAGAGTGTTTTCAGCGGTGCCAATTCAGACCTCCTCCGATCTACGGCAAGGGTTGAGCCGCTCGCGGGACTCAATCGGTTCCCCCGTACTCGTCGGATTCTTGGGAAGAAGTCGCAAAGCGAACCGCACGGCGGATGGAACGAGCGTCGGACGGAGCAGCCGTGCATCGTATGGTGCGAGCCGGCGGTCGTTTTCCGAAAGACACAGCTCCAGGAAGGAGCGCGCAGAAAGGTCTTCGAATACCGTGTGACTGTTCATCGTGAATCCTTCCTGAGACTCGCCAGCCCCCATCCGGGTTGCCTGGCGGAGATGAGCAGCCAATTGCCCGGCGATCGTCCAGATCCGGCGCAGATCGAACAGGGGGCGCAACGGGAGGGCCGTTCGCGCCCGCAGGTAGGCCGCCCAATTGACGATGAACAGGATGTGGCGGGCCTCCTCCTGCATCATCGGGTCGAAGATGTCAATCAGCTCTGCCGGAAAATACTGCGAGCGCTTGCCGATGGCGAAGAGCCCGAATGCGAAGAAGGAATCGAGACACTCACCGTAGCCGGTGCGCATGAAGGTCCAGACCGGATCGGCCGGGGGCCTCGGCTCCTCGAACGGCTTGACGGGGATCTCGTAGCGCCTCGTCAGGAGCCTCAGGATCGTCGCATGGCGGCCCTCTTCGTATCCCTGGAGGGCGATTGCCGCGGCCATCGCTCGATCGGTCTCGACTCTTCCCAGGGTCTGCACTTCCACGGCCGTCTGGCTTTCCGTTCTGACGGCTTCGTCCCAGATCGGAAGGCTCCGAAGCCGGGCGAGACTCTCCGCGTCGAGGTTCGGCCACGGAATATCCTCGGGAAGGAAGGGTCGGTGCGTCGCGACGAACGTCGAACAGAAGAGATGCTTATGGTCTTCGGATCCTATCCAGGCTGCCTTCATGATTCGGCGCGACCTCTTGGTCAGACTCGATGCGGGCGGTGTCTCTTCCCCTTCCAGCCAGGCCGCAGTCTACTTTTCTAAAAATGAACGCAAGATAAATCGCTGAGCACGGCGAGAGACCCGCTCGCGACCGATGTCGGCCGGCCGATATAATTTGTGCGTCATGCGAATCCTGGTTGTCGAGGATGATCCTCGAATGGCCAGCCTTCTCTCTCGCGCGCTCCGAGAATCCGGCTATGCGGTGGACATCGTCAGTGACGGCGATGAGGCCGTCGAGCAGGCAACTTCCGGCGGTTACGACTTGGTCCTGCTCGACATCTTGTTACCCGGCCTGGATGGCTTCCAGGTGTGCCGGCGGGTTCGGGCGGTGCTGACAACCACTCCGATCCTGATGTTGTCGGCGCGCTCCGAGATCGCCGACCGAGTGCGCGGGCTCGATCTGGGCGCGGATGACTATCTTCCCAAGCCGTTTGCCGTCGAAGAGCTCCGCGCGCGCATCGGCGCCCTCCTCCGTCGCCGCTCTTTGCCTCAGCAGATCACGCTCACGGTGGGGAGCATTCGTCTCGACCGCGGCAAGCGGTCGGCGGATGTGAGAGGACATCTCGTGGAGTTGACCGCCAAGGAATACTCGCTCCTCGAGTACCTCCTTCTCAACCGGGGGCGCATCGTGACCCGCCAGGAGATCGCCGAGCACGTTTGGGACGAGCACTTCGATCCCTTCTCGAACTTGATCGAGGTCTACATAGGCCGCCTCCGGCAAAAAATCGACGCGCCGTCTCCGGAGCGGCGCCCCTCGTTTCTGACCACGCGCCGAGGCGAAGGCTATTACGTCGAGGATCTTCCCCAGGAGCAGCCCTGATCCGACTCTCGATCCGGTGGAAGCTGACCCTTTGGTACGGAGCGGCTCTGTGCGTGATTCTCGCGCTCTTCTCGGTGGCGACCTATCTGCGCTACCGCACCGCCGCCTGGAGAGCCTTCGACACCGATCTTCTGAACAATCTCGGCACGCTTCAGAGCGCATTTCTCGTCGAGATCGGCGAGCAGCGTTCCGACACCCGTCCTCAGGAGCGACCGCGAATATCGACAAATTCGTCCTCCGGCGAGGTCTTGAGGAAGGCTGCGGTCGAGGCGCTCGACGAGTTTCGGCTCAATGGCCTCTACGCCGAAATCCGACTCGGCGACGGCGGCGAGACGAGGCTGGCTCTCCTTCCCGGCGCGGGGGTTGCCCCGGTTGGAGGGCTTCTCGACGAGTCGCTCTGGAGGGAGAGCGCGCGAACATTGGGGACCCGCGTTGTCTCCGTCGAAGCGGGGCGGCGCGCGGCAATCCGCAGCCTGGCCGCCGCTCCAGACCACGGGACGATCTCCCTCGCCGTTGGGGACCGGACGGTTCTCGTCGAGCAGACCCTCGTCTCGATCCGGCGCTCGCTGTTCGAGTTCGGAACGGCCGGACTCCTCCTCGCGCTCGCGGGGGGATACTGGCTGGCGAGGCGAACTCTTCGGCCGATCGACACCCTCACGACGGAAGCCGGCCGCATGGCGGCGATGGCGCCTTCGGCAGGATCGCATCGCCTGAAGGTCCCCGATGCGGATGATGAGCTGGGACGACTCGCCTCGACATTCAACCGGCTGCTTGAACGCATTGAGTCCTCCGTGACGCAGATGAAGGACTTCATCGCGGACGCCGCTCACGAGCTGAAAACGCCGGTGTCCATCGTCCGCACGGAGGCGGAGCTGTCTCTTTCGAGCAACCGAAGCCTCGAGGACTATCGCGAGGCGCTTCACGCGATCGCGGGGGAGAGCGCGCACCTCTCGCGGCTCGTCAGCGATCTCACCCTTCTCGCGGAAGGCGAAATGCTCGAGCATCCCGTCGAGCGTCGCCTCGTGGATTTGAACGAGCTCATTCACGAGGTGGCGCGTTCGGTACGATCGCTCGCGGCGAGCCGGGGAATCGTCTTGAACATCGATTCCACAGGCTATGTTGAGTACCGTGGGGACGAACGCCTTTTGCGTCAGATCTTCACGAATCTCATTGAGAACGCAATCAAGTTCTCGCGAGCGCGCGCGCAGATCGGAATCGTCCTCTCGGAAAAACCCGGCATTCGGGAGCTGCGCGTTCTCGACGAGGCTCCGACGCTTTCTCCGTCGGACCGACAAAGGGTGTTCGAGCGCTTCTACCGGTCCCAACGGGCGCGGAGCACCGACGCGAACGGAACCGGGCTCGGCCTCGCAATCGTCGAGTGGGCGGTGAAGCTGCACGGAGGGACGGTCCGCGTCGAGCCGCGAGAGCCCATAGGCAACATATTCGCCGTGTCGTTTCCCGTCGCCATCGAATCGAAGGAGCCGGTTCGAGGAGTTTTCGGGGTCACGGGGTCAGGTCTGTGAACTGTGAATCCTCTCGAATAGCCGGCTATCCCTGGGAGAACCGGAAGACTGACTTCACAGTTCACAGACCTGACCCCTGATCTCTCGCTACTTGGCTGGGGCTGGGGCGCTCGATTCGGCTCGCCGCATGTCGTCGAAATCCGGCATGTAAACCCTCAGACCGAACGCGGGGGTGTTCTTCGAATATCCGGCGACGAGCTGCTCGTTGTAATGGTCGAGGAACATCTCGAAGGGATCCTTGGGGTCTTGATCGAGAATCGTCATGTCGGTCTCGTGCATCGTGAGCTTGCCGAAGCGGAGGTGGCCCCCTCGGAATCGCATGAAGTTTTCGGCGGACCGTTCCTCTCTCTCCGCCACGCTCTTGCCGGCACCGAAGACTTCGACGACCCGGTCGTTTTCGAGCCGCACGGCCGTGACACGCCCCTCGATCGCCGGAGGCGGGAGCAGTTTCTCGGGATCGAGGAGGAGATCGTTGCCGGCCACACTGATGCCGCGCGCTTCATGGAGCTCGATGACGCGAGCGAGATCGACGCCGAGAAACTTCATCAAGCCCTGGACCGCGATTCCCGCCGCCTTGATCGAAACGGGATGGAGCTGGATCTTGCCGTCCGATCGAAGCGAGAGCTCCCCGCGAATCTCGAAGGGGATGCCGGCGGCTTTCGCGAGCTTTCCCGTCTGGACGAGCTGCTGGCCCTCGATGCGAACGTG
>DASXTN010000003.1:0-3803 GCA_036505435.1 Thermoanaerobaculia bacterium
CGGTGCCCTTCTCGGTCTCTCCGAGCTCCGCGATCCCTCGCTCGCTCCGACCTTCGAGAAGTTCGTCACAGTTGGTTACGTGCAAGACGTCCGGTCTGCGGCGCTCACGGGCTGGGTGCGCGCCGCTCCGGACGACCCGAAACTCGCGGCGGCGTTACGCACGCTCGCGCGCGACCGCAATCGCCACATACGGGAGACGGCGCTGGAAAGGCTGGCGTCGCTCCACCACGCGACGGACGCAATACTGCTGCGGACGCTTGCGGAATCCGATCCCGACCCGAACGTCGCCGCGATCGCGAAAGAGGGGCTGGAGGAAATTGGGAGCTTCCTCAAGAAATGATCTCAGGTTTCAAGTGGGAAGCTGCAGGGTAACCCCTAGTCGTACTTCTGGTGCCCCTTGCCTTTGCCCTTGGAGTGCCCCTTTCCCCTTGCCTTGACGTGACCCAGGGCGCGGCCGTGGCCGACAGTCTGGACAGTCACGACGCGCTGGCTCGACCAGTGCGCGGGAACGTATCTCCAGCCGGTCGATACCCGGGTATAGCGCGCAGGCACCCAGGCGGCGCCGGCGACCGGCGTCGACACCCAGCGCCCCGGAATCCAGGCCCACGAGTCGCCGTCCCAGTCCCAGTAACCCCTCGCCCACACGTAGGCCGGGCCGGGTCGCGCCACGGTCACCGACTCGACGCGAATCGGGGGAGGCGCGACCGTGACGACGGTCGCACGGATCTCGTCCGGTAGAGGGGGAGGCGGGGGAGGCGGCGGGACCTGGGCGGCCGCGGAGACCGAGAGAGCTCCGCCGAGCAACGTGGCTGCGATGACTCTCGAAACGAGCTTCGACATCGAAACACCTCCGATCCGCACGCTCCTCCCTTCCTCCTCGGAGGAGCAGAGACCATGCCATCCGGCAAACGTCGATCTCTCTAGAAGTTGACAGTGTGCTCCTGCCCCTGTAGCTTGTCGCAAGCTTCCTTCCATGTCCGACCGAGCGAGGGCCGCCTCCGTGGTTCTCATCGCCAGCCCGATCGCTGGCGTGCGCGGCCAATGGACCCAAGGCCTCCAGGACAAGTTCCCGCTCTATGAAGTCGCCGAGCGTTCCGCGCTTGAGCGGAGCATGGCGAACTTGAAACCGGCGATCCTGCTGCTCGACCTCGCGCTGCCCGGGTTGGGCGGCGTCGACGGTACCCCGGACATCCAGCGCCTCTCCCCCTTGACGTCGATCATCCTGCTGACGAGCACGCCGAACGACCGCGAGGGACTCGCCGCCCTCAAATCCGGAGCGCGCGGCTACTGCAGCCTGGATACGGACTCCACCCTGCTCCGCAAGGCGGTGACGGTCGTCCTCAAAGGCGAAATGTGGGTCGCGCGCAACGTCTATGCTCCTCTTCTCGAAGAGTTGACGTCGCTGACCGAGCGACGCCACAAAGAGTTCCCGCCGAACCTGGACACCCGGCTCGACCGGCTGACCCCGAGAGAGCGCGAGATCGCCCAATTGATCGGCGGGGGGGCGAGCAACAAGGAGATCGCGGGTCGTCTGAACATCACGGAGGCGACGGTGAAGGCTCACCTGACTGCAATCTTTCGAAAGCTGGGCCTCTCCGATCGGCTCGGTCTCGCCCTGTTCGTCACCGAGTACAACCGGGTGACGCGATGAAGCGGGCCCGACGCACCACGGCGCGCAGGCGCAAAGGCGGTCTCGATTGGATTCAGAAGCGGCCGCTTCCCGTCGTGAACATCCTGATCGCGGAATCGGACAAGGCGACCCGCACCGCTTGCACGCGCGTGATCCAGTCTCTGCGGGGTATGCGGATCGTCGGCGAGGCGCAGACGGGACTCGAAGCCGTTTCGGCGACGGCGCGGCTCAAGCCGGGCGTGGTGCTGCTCGACCTCAAGATCTCTTTCGAATTCGGAGCGTCGCTGATTTCGGTTGTGCGGCGCAGGAGCGCACGCACCCGGGTGATTCTGCTCGTCGGCCGCGCCTCCGAAGCGAAGATTCTCGAGGCGCTGTCCCATGGGGCGGTCGGTTGCGTGTACAAGAAAGACATCAGTCGGTTTCTTCCGGAGGCACTGGAGGCGGTTGCCTCGGGAGAAGCATGGATGTCGCGAAAGCTGATCCCCAAGATCATGGATCGACTCGCGGTTTTCACGGCTCGCGCGGAGGCGCACGAGTAGACGCAGGAGCCGACGAAGTCGAGCGCGAGAATGGGACGGTAGATTCGCGTCAGTTGATTCTCGTCTGTTCGCGCTCGCCGTTTTGCATTTCGGGAGAGGCTGCCGCGTGAGTCCCGAGCTTCAGATTCTCGGGAAGGTCGCGATCGCCATGGCGCTCGGTGGACTGATCGGGCTCGAGCGCGAATTCGCCGACAAACCTGCCGGCCTTCGCACCCATATGCTCGTCGCGGGCGCGGCGGCGCTCCTGGTCGGCCTCGCCGACGTGATGATCCGCCGATTCGGCGCCGCCGGGGAGCTGGTCCGCTCCGATCCGACGCGCGTCATCGAAGCGGTCGTAACCGCAGTCGGCTTCCTCGGTGCGGGCATGATCATCCGGCGCAGCGACACCGACCACGTCGGGGGATTGACGACCGCCGCTTCCGTTCTCTTTGCCGCCGCCGTCGGAATCTGCGTTGCTTTGAATGAGTTCCTTCTCGCCGTCGGAGTGACCGCGCTCGACCTCGCGACGCTTCGCGGCGTCAAGCCGGTCGAAACCTGGCTCCGGCGTCGTCGTCGCGCCCCTCCTCCTCGTCGGTAGCTTGAAGCGCGAGCTCGTCCGAGGCATCGGCTCGCTCGACGCCACGACGCTCGTCGTCGGCTCGATGATCGGGTCGGGGATCTTCATTGTCTCGGCGAAGAGCGCGCGTGTGCTCGGATCGGGAGGTTGGCTTCTCGCGGCCTGGGCGATCGCGGGGATCCTGACGATGATCGCGGCGCTCTGCTGCTCGGAGCTCGCGGCGATGATGCCGAAGGCGGGTGGACAGTACGTCTTCTTCCGCGAAGCCTACGGGCCGCTCTTCGGCTTCCTCTTCGGATGGACGATGTTTCTAGTCGTGCAGACCGGCACGATCGCCGCGGTCGCGGTGGCGTTCGCCAAGTTCGCGGGCGTTCTCTGGCCGACGGTCTCCGAAACGAAAGCCCGGGTCGGACCGTTCTCAGTGTCGGTCGCGCAGGGAGTCGGCGTCGCCGTCGTTCTGCTTCTCACTGCCTCGAATGCGACCGGACTCAAGACCGGCACGGCGACGCAGAACGTGTTCACCTTCGCGAAGTTCGCCGCTCTTTTCGCGCTGACGGCGTGCGGGCTCCTGCTCGGCGGTCGCCCGGACGCCGCCGTTGCCGCGGACGCTTTCTGGAAGGCCGTATCGCCGCAAGGGGAGGCGCTGACCGGGCTTGCGCTCCTGATCGCGCTCGGAACCGCGATGGTTGGGCCGCTTTTCTCGCAGTCGGCGTGGAACAACGTGACCTTCGCGGGGGAGGAGGTGGAGAAGCCGGGCCGGACCCTTCCGATCGCGCTGCTGGTCGGTTGTTCTCTCGTCACGACTCTCTACGTGCTCGCGAACGCCGCCTACCTGAATGTCCTGCCGCTCCCCGCGATCCAGGACGCTCCCGCCGACCGCGTCGCGACCGCCGTCGCGACCTCTCTCTTCGGTCCCGCTGCGGCGAACGTCATGGCACTCGCGATCATGGTTTCCACTTTCGGGTGCGTGAACGGCCTGATCCTTTCGGGCGCTCGCGTGTCGTTCGCGATGGCGCGCGACGGGCTCTTCTTTCGCCGCCTCGAGCGATTGAACGAGGCCGCCGTCCCGGCGAACGCG
>DASXTN010000004.1:0-1852 GCA_036505435.1 Thermoanaerobaculia bacterium
GTCGCGAGGTACGACCCGCCGATCCCGGAAACCTGCCGTTCCTGGTCGGCGTAGGCAGACCGAACGCGGGTCCGCGCCGACTTGACCACGCTCGCGCCGGCGACGAGCTTGCCGTCGAGGTCCAGGCCGTCGTCGGCGTCCTGACGCCTCAAGCCGAGGTTGGCCGTCTGCAGCGCGGTCGGGCGGCCGTCGTTGACGATCGGATTCGGCTGGACGTTCAGCTTGTCGAGGCCTCCGAGCCGCACGTACAGCTGGTCGGCGCGACGTCTTTGGCTGTCGGAGATCGAGAAGCCGCCGAGAACGGAGGCGACGCCGAGGATGACGCCGAGCGCCTGGAGAACCGAACGCGCGGGGTTCTCGCGCATCTCGACCCACGAGTTCCGGACCCGTTCTCGGAAGGCGCCCGAGAACATCACGCGACCTTCGTCTCGCCCGCGACTCTCCCGTCGTGAATCTCGACCTGGCGGCTCGCAAGCGCGGCGATCGAGGGGTCATGCGTGACGATCAGGATCGTGTTGCCCTGGCGGTGAAGCTCGGTGAAGAGCTCGAGCACCTCGTGCCCGGTCTTCGAGTCGAGCGCGCCGGTCGGCTCGTCGGCGAGTAGCATCGCGGGCTGGTTCGCAAGCGCACGCGCAACCGCGACGCGCTGGCGCTGCCCCCCCGAAAGCGCCGACGGAAGCGATTTCGCCTTCTCCGGAATGCCGACCTTTTCCAGGAGCTCCATCGCGCGGCGGCGCCGCTCTTTCCGCCGTACGCCGGCGTAGAGCATCGGGAGCTCCACGTTGCGGAGAACCGAAGCCTTTGGCAGCAGGTTGTACAGCTGAAAGATGAATCCGATCTTGTGGTTCCGGATCTGCGCGAGCTCCGCGTTGGAGAGTCCGTCCACCCGCTCGCCGTCGAACGAGTAGCTCCCGCTCGTCGGCTTGTCGAGGCAGCCGAGGATCGCCATCAGAGTGGACTTGCCGGATCCCGACGGTCCGATCAGAGCGAGGAACTCACCGCGCTCGACGGTCAGGTCGACGCCGCGCAGGGCGCGAACGGCGACGCCGTTGCCGCCGAATGTCTTTGTCAGGGATGTCGTCTCGATGATGGGACCCATCTAATCGTCCTCGTCCTTCTCGATCTTCTTCTTTGTCGGGTCCTCGAGCGACACCTGCTCGCCCGGCTTCAAGCCCGCGAGGATTTCGACCCGCTCCAAAGTCGCGACGCCGGCCTTCACGGGCACCACGTCGTAGTACTCCTTCCAGTGATCGGCGAGCCAGATAAACTTGTTGCGGCCGCCGAGACCCTCCTTCGCCGCGGCGATCTGTTGGGGTTTCAGGTTCGCTTTCAACCGGTACGCCACCGTCTCGCCCTCGCGCCGTTGCAGCGCTTCGAGCGGAATCGAGACGGCTTTGTCGCGCTTCTCGCCGAGGATCTCGACGTTCGCGCTCATGCCCGTCTTGAAGTGCTCGCCGAGCTCGTCGAGCGCGATCTCGACCTTGAACACCTTGATCTTCTCGACGAGCTCCGCGGCAGGGGAGACGAAGCTGACTTTTCCGGTGAAGATCTTCTGAGGGTACGCGTCGAGGGTGATGCGGACCCTCTGTCCGACCTCGACCTTTGCGATGTCGACCTCGTTCAGGTTGACGCGGATGATGAGCGACTTCAAGTCCGCGACCGTGAAGAGCGCCGTCCCTTCGTTGAAGGAAGAGACACCAGAAGTCACCGTCTGGCCGAGCTCGACGCCGCGCTTGATCACGACGCCGTTCATCGGGCTCGTGACGCGCGCCTTCTGTGAGGCGGCGTTGCCGGAGATCGGGATGCCACGATCCTGAACGATCTGGTAGCGCATCTGCGCGGCCTTCAACGT
>DASXTN010000005.1:0-4331 GCA_036505435.1 Thermoanaerobaculia bacterium
ACGATCGTGGTCTTGACGTTTTCTCCGGGACCGGTCTGCTTGATCACCGTTTCGGAGCCTTCGGTCTTGACCTTGGTTTCCGGATGAGTTGCGCAGTTCATCGCAGCGAGCAGGCACCCGGCCACGAGAAGCGCGAAGAGATTGCGTGCCATAGTCATCCACCTCCTGAGAGAAAAAAATCTCTCCGGAGGGAGAACATCAAGAACCATGCCGGAATCTTCGAATTTCAGCGGCCCGCGGGGCGCCAGGCGAGCACTTCGAGGCAGAGCGGACGGGACGTTTGTGCGGAAGAGGCGATCGGTGTGAACCGAATCTCGCAGTCAGAATCGCCCGTCGACGGAGAGACCGGAAAGCCGATCCACTGGAGCTCGATTCCCGAGATCTCCGTGGTCTGCGGTGAGCAGCTCGCGGACACGCGGTAGGCGCCCGCTCCGGGAGGGGTTCCGTCCGCCCGAAGGCTTGCCGCGACCCAAACCGTTCCGGCGGACGGAGGAGCGACGACGGCGATGCTGCCTTCTCCCTTCAGGCACCGGCGCGCTAGCACCTGCCGCGATCCGCCCGGCTCGACCGGTAGCCACCCTCCCTTGAACCCGAAGCTCGGCGCCGGGCCGGCCGGTTCGGGAACCGTGACCGTGCCGAGCCGGTACTCGCGTCGCCCGACTTCCTCGCCGTCGACGGAGAGCGGCCAGCGATCCCGGCCCGAGTCGTAGAGCCCGAAGGTGAGCTCGTAGGCGCCGGCCGGCAGTCGGTCGGCGATCGCCGACTGATAAAGATCGATCTCGTAGCTCTGCGCGCGATCCGGAGTCCACGGTTCCGGCAGTATGTGGTCGAACGTCCGCAGGATCCGGCGTCCCCCGTCGAGCAAGTGGACGAAGACCCGCGGGCTGCCGCGCGATCGACCGAGCTCACGAGTCGGAGTCCATCTGAACTTGAGCGGCACGGCGAGGGGGTACGCGAGCGTCACCACCTTCGGCTCGATCTGGAGAGTCCCGACGGGTTGGGATCTGCCGCGGCACGCCGACACTCCGGCGAATACGACCGCCAGGGCAGTCGCCGATGAGATGACACGAAACGCTGCGAAGTTCACGGCTGCTTTGCGAGAATCCTATCGTGACCATCGGGGCGCCCAAACTTCTCTGGACTCCGCCGAAGGACGTCCTCGAGAGAACGCGCATCGGTGACTACCTGCGCTTCCTCCGGCGGTCGCGGGATCTCTCGTTCGACTCTTACCATCCCCTCTGGCGCTGGTCGGTCGACCAGATCGAAGAGTTCTGGGAGTCGATCCGGGAATACTTCGACGTCACGATCCACGCGCGGCCGACGACCGTCCTCCCGGCGCGCGTCATGCCCGGCGCGCGGTGGTTCCCCGGCGCGACTTTGAATTACGCCGAGCACGCGCTCGATCGAGCCGGCGAGGTCGCAGTCGTCGCTCGTTCTCAGACGCGCGATGGAGACGTCGCACTTTCCGCCGAGAATTTGCGCGATCAGGTCGCGCGCGCCGCGGCTGGCCTTCGGCGGCTGGGTGTCGGGCCCGGCGATCGTGTCGTCGCATACCTTCCGAACATTCCGGAGGCGCTCGTCGCCCTTCTCGCAACGGCCTCGATCGGCGCGATCTTCTCCTCGTGCGCGCCCGAGTTCGGACCGAGGGCGGTCGTCGACCGCGTTCGGCAGATCGAGCCCAAGGTCCTGATCGCGGCCGACGGCTATCGGTACGGCGCACGCGATGTCGACCGTTGGAAGGAGATCGGTGAGCTTCGCGCGGAGCTTCCGACGCTCGACGCGACCGTCGTGCTGCCCTACGTGTCGGATCGCCTCGACCCCGCGCGATTTCCCGGCGTTGTCGCGTGGCAGGAGCTCGTGTCCCGCAGCGAGCCACTCGTCTTCGAGGCAGTCCCCTTCGAGCACCCGCTCTACATCCTGTTTTCCTCGGGGACGACCGGACTGCCCAAGCCGATCGTGCACGGACACGGCGGAATCCTCCTCGAGCACTTCAAGATGCTGGCGCTTCACCACGATCTCGGGCGCGGAGACCGCTTTTTCTGGTTCACCACGACCGGTTGGATGATGTGGAACTACCTCGTGTCGGGCCTCCTCGTGGGCTCGACGATCGTTCTCTTCGACGGCGATCCCGCGTACCCGGATCTCTCCGCGCTCTGGCGGCTCGCCGATGAGCTCGGTGTCACCTACTTCGGGACCAGCGCCCCCTTTCTCCATGCCGGCATGCGTGCCGGCCTGGAGCCCGGCCGTGACTTCGACCTTTCGCGGTTGAAAGGAGTCGGCTCGACGGGCGCGCCGCTCCTGCCGGAAGGATTCGAGTGGGTCTACGAGAAGATCGGACGCGAGCTCCTGCTCGGTTCGGTTTCCGGCGGCACCGACGTCTGCACGGCCTTCGTCGGTTCGTGCCCGCTCGTCCCCGTCTGGGCGGGCGAGATTTCCTGTCGCTGCCTCGGCGCGAAGGTCGAGAGCTTCGATCCGGACGGACGTTCCCTCGTCGGACAGCTCGGCGAGCTCGTCTTGACCGAGCCCATGCCGTCGATGCCCGTCGCTTTCTGGAACGATCCGTCGGGCGACCGGTACCGCTCGAGTTACTTCGATCGCTATCCCGGGACCTGGCGCCACGGCGACTGGATCGAGATCACTCCGCGCGGGAGCTGCGTCATTACCGGCCGCTCGGACGCGACGCTGAAGCGGGGCGGCGTGAGGATCGGAACGAGCGAGTTCTACGGGGTCGTCGAGGCGATCCCGGAAGTCGCCGAGAGCCTCGTCGTGCATCTGCCCGACGACGGCGGCGGGCCCGGCAAGCTGCTCCTCTTTCTCGCCCTTCGAGAAGGCGTGGCGCTCGACGATGCGCTGCGCGCCCGAATCGCGCGGTCGCTGCGCGAGGGCCTCTCGCCGCGGCACGTGCCCGACGAGATCCATGCAGTGCCATCGATACCGCGAACGCTGAACGCCAAGAAGCTCGAGGTGCCTGTGCGGCGGATCCTCTGCGGCGAGCCGGCGGAGAAGGTCGCGAACCCCGGCGCGATGGCGAACCCGGAGAGCCTGGAGTTCTTCGCGAAGCTCGCCGCCGCGCGAAGGGGGATCAGTTCACCACCGGATCGGCGACGTCGCACTCTTTGATACAGATTGGGCAATAGACATGCTCGATGCCGTTCTCGTCCATCCGGGAGAGGATCGCAGCGCACCGTGAGCACCGACAGTGCAGGCAGTAGGGCACGATCGTGTTGCGCGTCCAGTAGGAGTGGCTACCGCAGCCTGAGCACGCGAAGACGAGGCACAGATTCGGCTCGCTCTTCATCGGCACGGCCGTCGGGTCAGCTCGCCAGCTTCGAAGCGCCTTCGGCCCGAACCTTTTCCTTTCCGCGGAAGCGAAGGCCGAAGAGATTCGCCAGAAGCTGGAAGTATTCCTCCGGAGCTTCGTTCAAGCGGATGCCGAATCCACTTGCGATGTATCGCCTCAGGTTCTGCGGAACGCGGTAGGAACGCACGACCGTCCCGCGGACCTGCAGCTTTTCGCGCCCCGGAAGAAGAAGCTGCATCGATAGGGTCTGCCCGACCTCCGGAATGTGCGTCGAGCGAACGAAAATCCCGGTCGGGGAAATGTCCTGCGTAAAACCGGTGCAGACGTAACCGTCGTTCTGCCACTCGACGAGATAGCGTCTCTTTCTCCGCGAGTTGGGGGGGTACTCGGGCATCGCGATTCTTGGGATGGATCGGAGCGAATCTCGTGCCGGTGGGGGTGTCGCGCCGGAACCTCTTGATCGACGGAGACTTGTCCGATTGCCAGCCGGAACTGGCGTGTCGAGAAATGTCACTTCGTGTGACGGGAATCACCGCTGGGCCGACCTACGTCGGCGCGAGCTCCTCGATCGGCGTGACCGCGGCCTGGTCTTCCTCACCGGTTCGGATGCGGTACACTTTCTCGACCGGCAGCACGAAGATCTTCCCGTCTCCGACCTCGCCGGTCCGCGCCGCGCGCAGGATGGCGTCGACCGTCGGCTCGACGAAGTGGTCCGATACGCCGATCTCGAGCCGCACCTTGTCGGAGAGCTCCATCTTGACGGTCGTCCCTCGATACGTCTCGACCTGTTCGGTCTCGCCGCCGTGTCCCTGGACGCGGTGGAGCGTCAGGCCGCGCACCTCGGCGTGGAACAGAGATTCGAGCACGTCGCCCAGTTTCTCCGGACGCACGATCGCGACGACGAGCTTCACGAGGTGGTCCCGGTCTCGGTCTCGAGAAGCGCCGGGGCGGCGACGGAGAGCCCGCGCGGCGTTCCGATATCCGGCAGCACGAGGATCGCGCCTTCTCCCCGCGAGTATGCCTCTTCGCC
>DASXTN010000006.1:0-3089 GCA_036505435.1 Thermoanaerobaculia bacterium
CAACACCAATTATCGCGACGTCGTCGAGCGGGTCCGCGACCTCGAAGAAGCCAGAAAAAACTCACGCGAGTCGTTCCACTAAACGGGTTCAAAGTTCAAGGTTCGAGGTTCAGGGTTGGAACCGCTGCTCGAAGTCCACGATCTCGTCGTCGAAGTGCGCGTGGCCGGAGAATTTGCGCCCGCGGTCGACGGGGTCAGCTTCGACCTCGGGGAAGGCGAGGCGCTCGCGATCGTCGGCGAGAGCGGCTGCGGAAAGACCATGACGGCGCGCGCATTGCTCGGCCTTTTGACCGAAGTGGCTCGCGTTCGCGGCTCGATCCGCCTGCGCGGGCGCGAGCTGGTCGGTTCGGGCGACGAGGCATGGCGTTCCGTCCGCGGGCGGGAGATCGCTCTCGTATTCCAGGAGCCTGGCGCCGCGTTCGACCCGGTCGCAACGGTCGGTTCCCAGATCGTCGAAGCCGTCCGGGCACACAGCAAGCTCGATCGCCGCAAGGCGCGCGAGGTCGTGCGAGACCGTCTCCGTGAGGTCGGGTTTCCTGATCCCGACCGCGGAATGAAGGAGTATCCGCACCGTCTCTCCGGCGGTATGAAGCAACGCGCGTTCCTCGCGATGGCGCTCGCGTCCGATCCCTCGATCCTCGTCGCCGATGAGCCGACCACCGCGCTCGACGCAACCGTCGCTGCCCAGGTGCTCGAGCTGCTCGATCGCCTCCGCAACGAGCGCGGCCTGGCGCTCCTCCTGATCAGCCACGATCTCGGCGTCGTGGCACGACACGCCGGCCGCGTGATCGTCATGTACGCCGGACGCGTCGTGGAAGAGGCCCCGACCGAAGAGCTGTTTCGCAACCCCCTTCACCCGTACACGCGCGGTCTCCTCGCTTCGCGCCCGCGCCTCTCCGTGGGCGGCAACGGCCCGGAGAGAAGATTCGATGCGATCCCCGGTGCGGTGCCCGATCTCTCCGCTCCGCGCGAGCCGGGCTGCGCTTTCGCACCGCGCTGTCCCGAACGTTTCGAGCCGTGTGACGTGCGCGAGCCGGCGCTTTACGCCGCTGGAGCTACCGTCGCGCGGTGCTTCCTCTACGAGCGGGACACGGAACACGGGACGCAGGGCAGGTGAGCCGGCCGCTTCTCTCCGCGCGGGATCTCGTGAAGAGATATCCGCTGCGGCCCGGACTCTTCGGTCGTAGCGGCAGCTTCTCCGCCGTGGATGGTGTGTCTTTCGACGTCGGGCGCGGCGAGACGTTGGGCCTCGTCGGCGAATCGGGGAGCGGAAAGAGCACGACCGGCCGTCTCCTGCTGCGGCTGGAAAAGGCGACGGAGGGCCGTGTCTTCTTCGACGGCGAGGACTGGCTCGCTGTCGAGGGAGCGGAGCTGCGGCGGAAGCGCCGCGATCTTCAGATCATCTTTCAGGATCCGCAGACGTCCTTGAATCCGCGCATGACCTGTGGCGCGCAGATCGGCGAGCCGCTGTGGGTTCAGGGGATCGCGCGCGGGCGACAACTCTCCGAACGAGTCGCCGCGCTGCTCGACGAGGTCGGATTGCCTCGAGGCACAGCGCGCCGCTTTCCGTCGGAGCTGTCCGGCGGGCAGCGGCAACGTGTGGCGATCGCCCGTGCGCTCGCGACCCGACCGAAGTTCGTCGTGTGTGACGAGCCGGTTTCGGCGCTCGACGTCTCCGTCGCCGCCCAGGTGTTGAACCTGCTCGCCGATCTGCGCGAGAGAAACGCGCTCTCCTACCTGTTCATCTCGCACGACCTCGCCGTGGTCTCGCGCGTCGCCGACCGGATCGCGGTCATGTATCTCGGCCGGATCGTCGAGATGGGACGAACGGGAGAACTTCTCGCACGCCCGCTCCACCCTTACACGGTGACGCTCCTCTCCGCGGCTCCCGAGCCGGATCCGTTCGATCGGCGCGCGAGGATCACGCTCCGGGGAGATCCGCCGTCTCCCGCGGCGCCGCCCGGTGGTTGCGCCTTCCATCCTCGCTGCCCGATCGCGCGTCCGCGATGTCGCGACGAAACGCCATCGCTCGAAATGTCACCGGACGGGCGACCCGTCGCTTGCTTTTTCCCGGGAGAGCTCGCGCTTCCCCCGCGCTAGTTCGAGCTATCATTCCCGCGTTCTTTCCGGTGGGCCATTTCGTACACGAGACGAGAAAACATTCCCGGTCGGAGTGCGTAGTTAGGGTGACGAAGGAGTAGAGGAATGAAGAGGTTCCCGAGAGTCCGGGCGATCCCCGCCGCCCTCTTGGCCGTGGGCCTGCTCGGCGTGGCCGCGCATGTCGTCGCTCAGGCCGCGCCGGCCATCTCCGCGCGCCCGGGAGAGCGCCCGCCGCGGCCCCTGCCCATGGCGGCAGCGGAGGGCATCCGCCTTTCGCTCGACGAGGCGGTCGCGCTCGCGGTCGCGAACAATCAGGACCTGAACGTGTCGGTCAACGCCGCAGAGGCTTCGCGCTACGTCCTCTTCTCCAACATGGGGATCTTCGATCCACTCGCCGAGGCGTCCGTGCTTCGCTCGCACCTCGAGCAGCCGGCGACCTCGGCGCTCGTCGGAGCGCAGGTGAACAAGAGCGATACGACCGATCTCTCCGCTCGGGTAACGCAGCTCGCGCCGACCGGCGGAACGTTCTCGCTCGGATTCACCGGGCGGCGCAACTCGACGAACTCGACGTTCTTCTTCGTCAACCCGTCCTGGACGACCGGCCTCACCCTCTTCGTGAACCAGCCGCTCTTTCGCAACTTCGGTCGCGACGCGACGACGTGGCTCATTCGTACTGCGAGGAACAGCCGTGATGCCTCGTATCAAGGTTTCGTTCGGAGCGTGCAGACGGCCGTGAACCTCGTCGAGCAGGCCTACTGGGACCTCGTCTATGCGATCCGCAACCTCGAGGTGAAGCGGGAGGCGCTCACGCTGTCGCGGGACCTCAACCGAATTACCCGGATCAAGATCGACGTCGGCTCGCTCGCGCCGATCGACATCGTGCAGACCGAAGTCGGAATCGCGACCGCCGAGCAGGACATCATCATCGCCGAGAGCCTGATCGGCGACGCGCAGGACCGGTTGAAGCGGCTCCTGAACGTCGATCCCGC
>DASXTN010000007.1:0-7084 GCA_036505435.1 Thermoanaerobaculia bacterium
GCGCGAGATCGAGCTGAAGGAGGAGATCGAGCGGACGAAAGCCCAAACCGCCGAGCGGACCGAAGCGACACAGGAGGTCACGCGGCGCGACATCGAGGAGATCATTTCCTCCTGGACGGGAATCCCCGTCGCCTCGCTCGAAATGGAGGAGGCCGAGAAGCTCCTCCACATGGAAGACTCGCTCCGCCGTCGCATTGTCGGGCAGGAGGCGGCGATCGTCGGCGTATCCAAGGCGATTCGCCGCTCGCGACTCGGCGTGAACAACCCGAACCGTCCGATGGGGTCTTTCATATTCCTCGGGCCTTCCGGAGTGGGCAAGACCGAGGTGGCCCGCCGCCTCGCGGAGTTTCTCTTCGAGAGCATGAGAGCTCTCGTCCGTTTCGACATGTCGGAGTACATGGAGAAGCACGCGGTCTCGAAGCTGATCGGCTCGCCTCCCGGCTACGTCGGGCATGAGGAAGGCGGGCAGCTCACGGAGAAAATCCGGCGAAACCCTTACAGCGTGATCCTTTTCGACGAGATCGAGAAAGCGCACCCCGACATTGCGAACCTCCTGCTTCAGATCCTGGAGGACGGCATCCTGACCGACGCATACGGCAACCTCGTCGACTTCAAGAACACGCTGATCATCATGACGTCCAACATCGGGACGAAGCACCTCGTGAGCCGGACCCGTCTCGGTTTCGGCGGGACGCCGGAGCGGCAGAACATCCGCGAGATTGAGGAGCTCGTATTGAAGGAGTTGAAGCGCGACTTCTCTCCCGAGTTCATCAACCGGATCGACGAGACGATCGTCTTCCATCCGCTCGGCCGCGAGGAGCTCACGAAGATCTGCCGGCTTCTGATCGACGACGTCAACGCCACCCTTGCCCCGAAGGGCGCAGCGCTCGACGTCGACGATGCCGCGATCGAGTGGTTGCTTCAGCAGAGCGGGGACGACCCGAACATGGGCGCCCGGCCGCTCCGGCGCGCCATCCAGAAGCACATCGAGGATCCGGTCTCCGAGCTGCTGATTCAGAGCCGAGACGAGCGGGTCGAGGCGATCGACGTTCGCGTCGGGCCGGAAGGGCTGACCGTGATGGCCCGCGAGACCGAGCCGATCGGGCAGGAGCCGTAGAGCCGACTCGTCTCCGGGCGTAACCCCGCCCGTGCCGGCGCGTCCCTTCGAGAGAGTTCCTTTCGGGAATAATCCGCGCCTCGAGGAGGATACGGATTGCGTTTGCGGCAGCGGAGAAACAGCCCGGCTCGTGACGTCTGCCACCGATCGGCGGGAGCCTGTTTCTCGGCGTCCGGCGCGATCGCCGCCGCGATTCTCCTGGCTGCGATGCCGGTCAACGCGCAAGCGCCTCCGGCCGTGAGGACACCCGCCGTGCAGCCTCCGCCGCCTCCGGCGCCGGCGGGCGCCGTGCCGACGCCGGCGATCATGATTCCACCGGTTCCATCGCCGACCCCCATCCCCGCGCCCACGCGGCCGGTCGAGACACCCATCCCTACGCCCGCGCTTCCCCCGGCCGGTCCCTCGGAGCGCATCGTCGGAATCCGCGTCGTCGGGTATCAGACCGTGTCGCCCGAGACGATCGCGCACTACCTCGGGGTCAAGGTCGGCGATCGGTACGATCCGGAGAGGATCCGCGCGAACTTTCAGGCTCTCTGGGACGTCGGGCTTCTCGAGAACGTCTCCGTCGAGGCCGAACGCGATCCTGCGGGCGTCACTCTCCTCGTCACGATCGAGGAGCGGCCGACGATCTCGGCGATCGACTTCAGCGGTAACAAGAAGGTCTCGACGTCCGACATCAAAGACAAACTCAAAGAAGAAAAGGTCGAGATCAATGCGGGCGCTCCGCTTTCGCTTCGCGAGATCGCGAAGACTCGCTCCGTGATCGGCGACCTGTATGTCGAGAAGGGCTTTCGCAGCGCGACCGTGGACTACCGCATCGAAGACGTTTCGAAGACCGAGAAGAAGGTCGTCTTCGTCATCGACGAGGGGGAAAAGGTCAAGATCGCGTCGATCGAGTTCGAGGGCAACAGGGTCATCTCAGACCGGCGCCTCCGCATGGCGATGAAAAAGACGAAGGTCAACACCTTTTGGAGGCTGCTGTCCGAAAAGACCACGTACAGCCAGGCGAACTACGACGAAGACGTCGAGAACGTCAAAGCTCTCTATCAATCGAAGGGCTACAAAGACGTCGTCGTCAAAGACCCGAAGATCGACATCTTCGTCAGGAACCCGAAGGCCAAGCCGAAGCGGATCAAGCGCCGCGCCCGGATCACGATCCCGGTCGTCGAGGGCGAACGGTTCTACACCGGCGATATCCGCGTCGTCCGGGTGAACCAGCAGGGGCAGCCCGCGGATCCGCCGGAGCCGACGGTCTTCCCGGCGAACCAGCTGCTGAAGCAGTTCTACGAACTCCCGCCCGGCTCGATCTTGAACCGCGAACGGCTCGTCGAAGCGCTACAGCGCATCGAGGCTCGCTACAAGTCGCGCGGGTTCATCTATTGGTACGCCGACCCGACCTACCACGAGGTCGGAGACCACCGTGTCGACGTGGAGGTGAAGATTTACGAGGGGGACAAGTTCTACCTCGGCCGACTCGAGGTCAAGGGCAACACGACCACCCGCGACAAAGTCATTCGGCGTGAGTTCGCTCTGGACGAGGGCGACGTCATGAACATGGAGGCGATCAAGAAGAGCCTCCAGAAGCTCCAGCAGCTCGGCTACTTCAAGATCTCCGAAGAGCCGGAATTCTCCGTACGGCCAGCCGAGAAGAAGGTCGACCTGATCATCAAAGGCACGGAGGCGAGCAAGAACGAGATCCAGTTCGGCGCCGGCTACTCGGCGCTCGATGGGTTCTTCGGCCAGTTCTCGTTCCAGACGCGCAACTTCCTCGGACGCGGCGAGGTGATCGGAGCGGCGGCGCAGATCGGACGGATCTCCAACTACTACGACCTCTCCTACACGGTCCCCTGGTTCATGGACCGCAATCAGACCGTCGGCGTCTCGCTCTTCCGCCGAAACGTCGAGTACCTAAACATCGACGAGAAGCGGCAGGGCGGCACGCTTTTCTACGGAAAGGGCATCACGCTCTTCGACAGCTGGTCGCTCCTGTACGCTTACGAGGACGTCAAGGCGAACTTTCCCGTGCGCGGCGCGCAGGTGCCCCCCGGACAGCCCGCGCCTCCGGAGAAATTTACAGAGGTCACCGGGACGACGTCCTCCTTGACGCCCGGATATCGGTTCGACAGCCGCAATGATCCGTTCGATCCGAACCGAGGCCATCGGCTCTATCTCACGACTCAGGTGGCCGGAAGCGTCCTCGGCGGCAACCAGGACTTCGTCAAGCCGCTCGTCGGAGGATCCTTCTACGTTCCGTTGCACTTCCCGCGGCATGCCTATCTCGCGCTGAATCTCGAGGCGGGATGGGTCGGGCCGTTTTCCGGCAAGGACATCCCGATCTTCGAACGATTCCAGCTCGGCGGCGAGTCGAGCCTGCGGGGATTCCGTACCGGCTCCGTTCTGCCTTTGAAGGACAACGACCAGATCTTCACGGACGAGGCCGGCCGGATTCTCGGCGGCGACAAATACTTCACGTTCAACGCCGAGTACGTGTTCGCGTCCGTCGGCCCCGCGAAGGTCCTCGCCTTCGCCGACGTCGGAAACACTTACCACGAAACCCAGAGCCTCGACTTGACGCGCGTGCGAACCTCGGTCGGGGGGGAGCTCCGTATCTTCCTGCCCATCTTTCAGGCGCCGTTGCGCTTCATTTATTCGTTCAACCTCGATCCCAAGACGCCGATCGACCAGTTCGGCTTCCCGATCAACCGTTTGAAAGAGCGCCGGTCGGGATTCGACTTCTCGATCGGACGGACCTTCTAGAAAGCCGCGGGGACAGGTCCTGCGGACCTGCACTCGCCGCAGTTCAAGCAGCGGGGACAGGCCCTGCGGGCCTGCACCCGCCGCAGTCCAAGCGTCTCGGGAAATGCCCGACTCTTCCGGACTGTTGTGCGAGCGAGGAAATTGCTACTATTCCCCGTTTTCTCAGAAGGAGTCTTTGAATGAAACAACTTATTTCGACGGTGCTTGCGGCCTTGCTCGCCGCGGTCGCGGCGGCGCAGAGCGCGCCGGCTTCGCCGTCCGTGCGCGTCGCGGTGATCGACGTGGAGCGCCTCGTGCGGGACTCCGCCCTCGGCAAGGAGGCGTTCGGCCGGGTCAAAAAGATCAGCGACGATAAAAAGGCTGAGAACGATCGGCTGCAGAAAGAGCTTCGGGACATCGAACAGAAGCTCGCCAACCAGGGTCAGTCTCTTTCCGACGAGAAGCGGGAGCAGCTGCAGAAGCAGTACAACGAGAAGTCGATCGACTACAAGAGCTTCCAGGAGAAGGCGAGCCGAGATCTCGATCAGGCCCAGAAGAAGGAGCTCGCCGATCTCGAGCGACGCGTCTTCCCGATCATCAGCCAGCTCGGCAAGGAGCGCGGGTACACGCTGATCTTCAACAAGTTCCAGTCGGGTCTGGTCTTCGCGGACGACGCGGCGGACATCACCGAGGACGTGCTGAAACGTTTCAACACGACCGTCGCCGTTCCGCCGGCCGCCGCTGCGAAACCCGCCCCGGCCCCGCCCGCTGCCGCGGCGCCCGCGCCGACGAAGAAGCCCTCATAGAAAGCAGCGGGGACAGATCCCGCAGTGGTCTGCACCCGCCGCAGTTCATCCAGCGGGGGCCGGATCCCAGAGGGGTCTGCACCCGCCGCAGTTCAAGACCTCAAAGAGCCCCGCGCGGGGCTCTTTTCTTTGGTCCGCCGCGAGGTTCTTGCCTCGTCATGTATGGTTGGATCCTTACTCGAGAGGAGGAACCATGCTGGCCGTCGGCCGCAGCTTCCGGCGAGGCATCCTGTTCGGAGCCGCCTTCTTCGGGGTGTCAATCGTCGCGCCGCTGGCGGCGCAATCGCAACGGGCAGCCCCGATCAAGCTCGAGGGGCTCTCGAGGCAGGAATTCGAGAAGCTCCCGCCAGACCAGCCCCTCACCCTGCAAGGACGGCGGCTGACGAAGAGCGACTTCCTGGCTGAGATTCAACAGAAACAGTCACGGGCCTTCCGTCGTCGAGGAGAAACTCTGAACCTAGCCAGCCGAGTGAACCAGTTTCAGGAAAAGGAGAAGGCGAGAATCCAGGCCGGGAACGCTTCGAGGCTCCAGGCGCATCAGAGCATGCACAAGATCGGGTCCGGTGCGGTGGCGGTCCACTGCCTCGGGCCGAAGATCGAAGGATTCGAGGTCGACGTGATCGAGCCGGGAATGCATTACCTGACCATCAAGGGATGCGGGTTCGGCTGCGCGAAGGGAACCCCCTGTTCTGGACCCGAGGGTCCCGGCGAGGTCCGGCTTCACGGCAACTTCCCGGGAGGTTCCGTGCATCTTCCAATGAGCCCTTACCAATGGTGGTACGTCTGGTACAACGACACGATCGATGTGAACATGCCCCCGGGCCTGAACAGCCTTGTCGATCACACGGTTCAGCTCCAGGTCATTCGGAAGGATGGCAAGCAGAGCAACTTCTGGCCGCTGAAGTTCAAAGCGGCGATGCAAACACGGTTGCTAAAGCTTTCGGACTTTCAGGTCAGCTGCTCGAACGCTGCAACGTCCAACACCTGCGGTCCCGGCAAGACGGCCGATGGCGAGCCCGATCCGACCAAGACCGCGACGGTTTACCACGAGGACACCGTTCTTTCGGCTGGGAAGGACACGTTCTCTTTGCCGTTGCTCAAGAATGGATGGCATTTCCAGAACTACACTTTCGAGGACAGCAGCGCGCCCTTGAGTAGCGTCACGCCTCCCGAATTCACGCCCTCAGCCAATACGCTATCCGCCAACCTGAATTACTTCTGGACCATACTCTTCAACGGCAACATCCGATACGACGTGGCCTTTTGGATCGTTGGACCGGAGGGTTTTGACTACAAGTAAACGGGTTCGCGAAGGCGAAACGATCTCGCCGCTGAACGGCCGGTCAACGTCGCTCTGAGGGTTGTTAACGGTTACGGAACCCGGGAGAAAGTGAAGCCCGGCTTGACGACCTTGATCTGGATCTGATCGGCCGTCAGCGCCGCAAAAGTATCGGCGTTCCCGGGAGCGAACCAGATCAGGAACTCGTAAGAGCCGTCCGCGGCGGTAAGGAGCGGGTTCGCGGGCGGCACGACCGGCTTCGAGACGTTCCCCTGGCTCGGCGGCGGCGGGGGAAAGGTGAAACCCCAGGTAAAGCCACCCTGCATGGAGTCGACCCAGGTGATTGGACCGGCGGACTGCGGGACGATCTGGGCGCCGGCGATCGGCTTTCCATCGGGCCAGAGGACCTTTCCCTTGACGTGGATGTGATCGAAGCTCGAGCTGACGTAATCCACGCCGATGTGCGCCACCCCGGCCGGCGCGGCGAGCGTCACCCCGAGAAGGGCCGACCAGAAGACTCGCTTTGCGGATCTCATGTCTTTCCCCTTTTCTTATCGAGGTCTGGGTACGATACCGGGCGAAGCGGGCTTGCCGACGAAATCGATCTGGATCTCCCGGCTCCTGGCGGGGGTGCTGCCGGTGAAACCGATGACGAGCTCGCGGCTGTGCGGCGCCCTGGTTGGAGTGGGGCTCGTCGCGACGAGCACTTTCCCGAACTGAGCGGTGGGCGTTCGCGTGGGAGTCGGGAGGGATTTCCGGCCGATCGGGGCTGGAGGGGGCGGAGTGAGGACGCCACGCGGGACGGCGGGCGTGACCGCTCCACTCGCCGGAAAAGCGAGCGCCACGCCAAGAAGTGCCCACGCGAGCCTGTTGGAGACGATTCTCTTCAGGCTCTCACCGGCTTTCACAGACGCCCTGTCGGGACTAATTAGACGTCCCGATCGGACCCTCGATCACCAGGCCCAGCTCGTACCCCGCGGAACAGGAGCCACACCCGGTGTTCCACTTGACTTTGAGCGAAAGGGACGCGCTGTCCTTGGCGAAGCCTCCCTGAGAAACGTAACCGCCGTCTCCCCAGCCCTGCCAGGTCATGTCGATGAACCTCCAGCCATTCTTGAGCGTCAGCGAGTAGGAATCCGTGCCCTC
>DASXTN010000008.1:0-2147 GCA_036505435.1 Thermoanaerobaculia bacterium
AAGTGCTCCGTGTCGTGAGCGCCGTGAGACTCGCAGCACCCGACGTGCCCGCAGGTCTGGCAGACGCGCAGTTCTTGACTTTCGCCGCATTCCTCGCAGGCCTTTTTTTCCGACACGGCAGAACGGCGGAAGAGGAAGCCCTTGCGCGGTTTCGGAAGAGTCTCCGCGCCGTGCGGGCAATCGGAGATCGGTCGCTTCACCGTTCGACCCGCTTCTCCGCTTCGCGGAGCTTCTCCGCGAAATGCTGCCTCCACGATGGGTCGAGCCGATCGTGCCGTGCGAGCCGATCGATCGCAGCGAAGTCGTCGCGGTCGAAGAGGGATACGCGCGCGATCTCCGACACCGGAACGGCATCGGGATCCGAATGGATCCGCTCGACCGTGTCTCCCGCTCGGAGCGCGCCCTCTCGGACGACCCGAAAGTAGATTCCCCACCGGCGCGCTTCTGCAAACGCGTGGACCATTCGCGGGTCACCGAATCGGATCCCGAGCTTGTAGCAAGGAAGGCGCGGCGCGATCGCCTCGAGCTCCGCGTCGCCGAGGCGAAAGACGTCTCCGATCGAGACGGCGCCATCGTCGAAATCCCGGATCGTCAGGTTCTCTCCGAAGTTGGCCGGCTCGAGGTCTTGCCCGAGCGCCTTCGTCCACCAATCGTAGTGCCCGGCCGCGTAGGCATACACCGCCTTGTACTCCCCGCCGTGGACGCGTCGATCTGATTGCCGGTCGCCGTCGAGGTTGTGCCGCCGGAGCAAGACGGCTCCGGAGACCGGAGACTTGAAGATCGACGTGCGGACCTCTCTTCCTCGCCAGCGCACGACGCGCGGCGCGCCGACCGCCACGGTCTCGATCCTCATGAGAGCTCTTACGCCCGATTCCGCGAGAGAGATTCGGTCAGGAGAAGCGCGCGCGCATCTCCTCGGCGAGCCGGGGACCGGTCCCTTCTTCCTCGTGCTTGAAGAAGACGTATGCCTCGGTCCACGATTGCGCGCGAATCCGATCGGCCCACGCCGCGATCTCCGCCTCGCCGTAGTCCTGCCGGCGCAGGCGAAGATACCCCCAGTCCGTGGTGGATTCCGCGGGCGTCGCGAGATCCTCGTCCTCCGCCCAGCAGAGCGCCGTGCGCGCGGAAGAGAGAGCCTCGAACACTTCGTCGTCGAACCACGACTCGTGTCGAAACTCGAACGTCGAGCGGGAGGCCGGTGGGAGCACGGCGAGAAAATCTTTGAGTCGAGAAGCATCCTTCTTGAGGTTCGGCGGGAGCTGAAAAAGCGTCGGGCCGAGCCGATCCCCGAGGGTCGTCGCGACTCCGAAGAAGTAAGCGACTGCCTCGCCCGACTCCTTCAGTCGCTTGCGGTGCGTGATTTGCTGGGGCGCCTTCAGCGCGAACGTGAAGCCATCCGGGACCTGCTCGGCCCAACTCTCGAGGAGTCTTGCGCGCGGCATTCGATAGAAGGTGTTGTTGATCTCGACCGCCGGAAGCCGGGCAGCGTAATGGCGGAGCATCCCGGATTCGGGCAGATCTTCCGGGTAGAAGCTCCCCTTCCACTCTTTGTAGGAGAAGCCGCTCGTACCCGGAAGAACGCGCATCTCGAGAAATTCTATGGGCGTGATCGCTCGACACCTCTCGCCTGCGGCGTGGGGTGACCCTTCGCGAGGTCGGATCTCGGTCGCCGGTTTCTCCTTTACCGACGAGCCTAAGATCCCGGCGCTCGGAAGCCGAAACCGCCGGCCTTCTCCATCGCGCTCATACCTTCGCGCGCCGTCAGCAGGGGCGTCGTCTTATACGACTTCACGTGACCCGCCGAGGACACCGCGATCGAAATCGCCGCGGCGGTCGCGAGGTCCGGCGCCTCCAGGATCCCGATCGCGTCGTATTCACCGACCGAAAAATAGAAGCTGTGCAGCTTCCCGCCGGCTTTTTCGATCAGACCGCGGAACACCTGTTCGCGATCGACCGGGTTCTTCGCCATCGTGCTCCACGCCTGCGGCGTGTAAGCCGCTTGAGCCAGAAAGTAGGGCATGACGTCTCCTCCTGAACGAGGGCTCGTTGGAATCCTACGCGAACTCCGCGAACAAATTCGACCAAAGTCGAGGGCGAATTCGACGAAGGTCGTAGAAGCGCTCGTGGCGTTTTTATTGCAGTGGCCT
>DASXTN010000009.1:0-2665 GCA_036505435.1 Thermoanaerobaculia bacterium
AGCGACTCGACCGCTTCGAGCGCCTCTGCGGCGTCCCGCCAGGACACGAGAACGACGGTAATCTCGTTAACCGCGTTCAAGCACGCAGTGCGACGGGCGCGCCCCCCGCTCGACCGACGGCCAATCCGAAAGGAGGCGCGACTTCTGGTGGGGTCGCACGGCATAGAACGGTATGCGCGGCCAGACCAGAAGAGGCAGGAGCACTCCGCGGATCCCGATCTTCCTTGCGTGCGCCACGTCGGCACGCAGGAGGCGGACGAGATTCCGCCCGAGGAACCCCGGCTCGAAGTTGCCGAAGAGCGTCCTCCAGCGATTCCGAGCAGTCCAGACGGCCTTCTTGAACGGGGTTCTCCGGCCGGTTCGTGATCCCTCGTGCCAGGCAAGGGCTTCCGTGTCGCAGGCGAAGCGCCAGCCTGCCCGCGCGAGACGCAGCGAAAGATCCACGTCTTCGTAGTATGCGAAGAACCGGTCGTCGAAGAACCGACCGTGCGGCGCGACGTCGTTCAAAGCCTCGCGACGGAACAAGGCCGCGGTCGCGGAGACGCCCGTGACCTCGAAGACGCGCCTCGGCACCTTCGACTTGTCGGCGCCCGCGAGCACGGGCACCGCTTCGCCGCGACCGTTCCATTCGATCCCGGCGGTATCCACCCGAGCCCCGGCCGGATCCAGAACGAGTCCCTGCACGGCCGCAAGGCGCTCGTCGAGCATCAAGCGCGCCGTGAGCCGAGCCGCGTAATCCGTCGCGAGGACGGCGTCGTTGTTCACGATCAGCACGAAGGGGGAGCGCGTCCGCACGATCCCCTCGTTCGCCGCAGCGGCAAACCCGAGGTTCCGTGAAAAAGCGACGACGCGCACCAGTGGGGCCTCGCGGGCGAGCCGCTCCCGCTCCTCGGGTCGGGAGCCGTTGTCGACGACGACCACCGAAAGGTCGATCGCGACCTGTTTCTCGATCGACCGAATCGCTTCGAAGAGCGCTTCACCGCCGTCGCGGTTGACGACGACGCAAACGACATCGGGAAAGGCAGGGCTCAAACGGTTGACTCGACTGCCCGCGCGAGATGAAATCGCGCGATTCATGCTATCACGCGAGTTCCTGCGGGAGAACGCGGAGCGGCTCCTTTCCGGCTTGCCGGAGCGCTTTGCGAACTCGGGTCTCGAGCGATTCGTGGAAGTCGACGCGTGGCGTCGCGCGACGGTCACGAGACTCGAGGAGAAGCGCCGGCGCCGAAACGAGCTGACCACGGGCCGCGGAAAGCCCGACCCTGAAACGCTCGCGGAGATGAAGTCGCTGAAGGACGAGATCCGCGCCCTCGAGGAAGAGACCGAGCGCGCCGAGACGCAGCTCTCCGAAATCGAGCGCGGCATCCCGAACGCCCCGCAGGCGACCGTCCCGCGGGGCACAGACGAAAGCGCCAACCGCGTCGAGCGAACCTGGGGAGAACCGCGGAAATTCGACTTCGACCCGGTGGCGCACTGGGACCTCGGGCCCGCGCTCGGAGCGCTCGACTTCGAGCGCGGCGCGAAGCTCGCCGGCGCACGCTTCACGGTCTTGAAGGACGCGGGGGCGCGCTTGTCCCGGGCCCTCGCCGCTTTCATGCTGGATCTCCAGACTCGCGAGCACGGGTACGAGGAGATCGTTCCTCCGCTCCTGAACAATGCGGAGACGCTCTTCGGAACCGGACAGCTGCCGAAGTTCGAGCAGGACCTCTTCCTGACCCGCGAGGGCCTCTACCTGATCCCGACCGCGGAGGTCCCGCTGACGAACCTTCACCGCGAGGAAATCCTCGAGGCGGAATCACTGCCGCGAAAATACACCGCCTTCACTCCGTGCTTCCGCGCCGAGGCAGGGGCAGCCGGCCGCGACACGCGCGGGTTCCTTCGCCAGCACCAGTTCGACAAGGTCGAGATCGTGTCGCTCACCGCTCCCGAGGATTCCGACGCGACGCTCGAGACGCTGACCGGCCATGCCGAAGAAGTTCTGAAGCGCCTCGAGCTTCCCTACCGCGTGGTCACCCTCTGTACGGCCGATCTCGGATTCGCGTCCGCGAAGACTTATGACCTCGAGGTGTGGCTGCCGGGCCAGAACACGTATCGCGAGATTTCTTCTTGCTCGAACTGCGAGAGTTTCCAGGCGCGTCGCGCGAACATCCGTTTCCGGCGCTCGTCGGGACAGAAGCCCGAGTTCGTGCACACCCTGAACGGCTCGGCTCTCGCGATCGGCCGCACGCTCGTCGCCGTGCTCGAGAACTATCAGCGCGCGGACGGCTCTGTGGAGATTCCGCGCGCTCTCGTTCCCTACTTCGGCGGGGAAGAAATCCGTCCGCCAACACGGGTCAGCGGATTAAGCTAAACTAAAGATTAGAAATGACTTAAGGGAGCGCTGTGGCGCGCTCTTTGCTCGGATCCCGTTGCGTCACGTTCCGGAATCGGCCGGAAGGTGAGCTACCGGGGGTCGTCCCATGCAAACAATCGAACGTTCTTCGTCGCCCAAGCTCGTGCTGCGCCTTTCAGCCGGTATCGCCTTGGCCGCGGCGGCGCTCACGTCACTTTTCTTCCTCGCGTCCGCGGCGCTCCCGCTCCGGGCGCAGGCGTCGGGTCCAACGATGCTCGTGCCGAACCTCGGCGTCCGCACCGCCGTCAACGGTCTCGTGACGCCGATCGGTCT
>DASXTN010000010.1:0-6728 GCA_036505435.1 Thermoanaerobaculia bacterium
GATCCGCAAAGCCGCCGATGCCGCAAAGTAGAAGCGAGCCGCAGTTCATCGCCGTCGGCGGACGCAATTCCGCGTTCCTGCGCCGCGGGACGATCGTCCCGCGGCGGCGCAAAAGTCGACGAGCGGTTAGGGTCCTGCTCGTCGCGGTCCTGCTCTTTGGTCTCGCCGCGGGTCTCTCGCGTTTCTTCGGTGGATCGCTCTTCTCCCTCCAGCGGATCCAGGTCTCCGGCAACCGGCGCGCGCGAACCGAGGAGATCCTCCGGGCGATCGAGCCGTGGCGCTCCGCGAACGTGATCGCGCTCGATCTCTCGGCGATCGCCGGTGCGGTCGGAGCGCACCCCTGGATCGAGCGGGTGACTCTTTCGAAGCGTTTCCCCGACGGTCTCTCGATTCGGGTGACCGAGAGAAGACCGGTCGCTCTCTTCCGCGAGGGATCCCGCATTTGGTGGCTCTCACGCGAAGGTCGCCCGATCGCTCTTTACGATTCCCACGCCGACCCGACCGACTACGTGCTCATCTCCGGAGACCGTCGCGTGCTTCCGGACGCTGTCGGACTGCTCGGCGATCTTCGCGCCGCGCCGGCGGAATATTTTTCCGAGCTGTCCGAAATTTCGGCCCTGCCGGACGGAGGTTTCGGTATCATGGACTCGATCTTCCGAAGACCGGTTCGTGTTCTTCGACGGGACGCTCCCGCGAAGATTCGCGCGCTTCTGGAAGCGCGCGGTTTCATCGAGTCTCGTGGGTGGGAGGCGCGGGCCATCGATCTCCGTTTCGCGGATCGAATTGTGTTGGTCGGTGCCTACGGGGCGGGGAACTCCCTTTGATGGTTCAAACCCTGAACTGAAAGATGGCTAAGCCAGAAAACTTCCTCGTCTCCTGCGACATCGGCAGCTCGAAGATCTGCGTTCTGATCGGCGAACAGAACTCGCACGCCGCCCTGGACGTGATCGGCAAGGGCGCGGCGCCCAACCGCGGGACGCGCAAAGGCAACATCATCAACGTCGATGCCACCATCGACGCGATCAAGCGCGCTGCCGAGGAAGCCGAGATCATGGCCGGCGTTCAGATCGCGAGGGCCTGGGTGGGGATCTCCGGGTCGAATGTCCGCTCGTTCAACAGCCGGGGGGTCGTGGCCGTGGCCGGGAAGGACCGCGAGATCACGCCCGAAGACGTGGCCCGCGTCATCGATGCCGCTCGTGGAATCCAGATCCCCCAAGACCACGAGGTAGTCCACGTCGTTCCCCGCGAATTCGCCGTCGACGGCCAGGACGGAGTCGGCGACCCCACGGGGATGGTCGGCGCCCGGCTCGAGGCGGACGTGCACGTCGTGACGGCCCCGGCCGCCGTTACGCAGAACATCGTCACCTGCATGAACAAAGCGGGCGTCGAGGTCGTCGAGCTCGTCCTCGAACAGTTCGCGGCCGCGGAAGCCGTTCTGACACAGGACGAGAAGGAGCTCGGAATCGTTCTGATCGACATCGGCGGCGGGACGACCGAGATCGCCGTCTATCAGAAGGGCTCGATTGCGCACACCGCGGTCATTCCGGTCGGCGGCGACCACTTCACGAACGACCTCGCGGTGGTCTTGCGCGCGCCGATCGCCGACGCGGAACGCATCAAGAAGAAGTACGGGTCGGCGCTCCGGTCGAGCGTCGGCGACGACGAGATGGTCGACGTGCCGATGGTCGGCGGACGTGAGCCGAAGCTGTGCCCTCGGGCAACGCTCGCGGACATCCTCCAGCCGAGAGCGGAAGAGTTGCTCGGGCTCATTCAGGAGGACCTGCAGAGGCTCGGTGTCGACCGGGAAATACGCTCGGGTGTCGTGCTGACCGGCGGCGGCGCCGAGCTCGAGGGAATCGTCGAGGTGGCGGAAGGCATCTTCGACGGTCCGGTGCGGCGCGGGGTGCCCACGGGCGTCGGAGGTCTGGTGGACGTCGTATCTCGACCGGAGTGGGCGACGGCGACAGGCCTCCTCCTCTACGGTCACCGAAACAAGGCACCGCGGCGGCGGCCGCGTGGAGTTTCGCGAGCCGCCACATCCGTGTCCCGGTTTTTCCGGGAGTTGTTCTGAGAACGAGAAGGGCGCGTGAGCGCGACGACAAGAGGATTCCGAGAAGGGGAGGAAGGGAGAAGCCCATGATCGAGCTCGTCGACGACGGAAGATCGCGTTTGGCGATCGAGCTGGAACGAGGAGATGCGTCTCCGGCGGTCATCAAAGTGATCGGGGTCGGCGGCGGAGGCTGCAACGCCGTCAACCGGATGATCGCGGCGGAAGTGCGCGGCGTCGAGTACATCGCGTGCAATACCGACTTGCAGGCGCTGCGGAAGTCCACCGCGCAGACGAAGCTTCAGATCGGCGGTCGCCTGACGAAGGGCCTCGGAGCGGGAGCCGATCCGGACGTGGGCCGCAATGCGGCGCTCGAGGATCAGGAGAAGCTCGCGCAGATCGTTCAGGGCGCCGACATGGTCTTCCTCGCGTCGGGCCTCGGCGGCGGAACCGGATCGGGCGCGGGTCCCGTCCTCGCGAAGCTCGCTGCCGAATCGGGTGCCCTCACGGTCGCCGTCGTGACCAAGCCGTTCGAGTTCGAAGGCAAGAAGCGCATGCGCCAGGCGGAGAAGGCGGCCCGCGAGCTGCGCGAGCACGTCGACACGTTGATCACGATCCCCAACCAGCGGCTTCTCTCGTTCGTCGAGCACAACACGCCTTTCCACGAGTCGTTCAAGATCGCCGACGACGTTCTTCGTCAGGCGATCCAGGGAATCGCGGATCTCATCAACTGTCCGGGCGAAATCAACCGCGACTTCGCGGACGTCCGGAAGATCATGTCGGACATGGGTCGGGCGATGATGGGCACAGCCATCTCGGAAGGCGAGAATCGAGCCGTCCATGCCGCGCAGGCGGCAATCTCTTCGCCCCTGCTCGAGGATGCTTCGATCGAAGGCGCGCGCGGCGTGTTGATCAACATCACCGGCAGCGCCGATCTAACGCTCTTCGAGGTCAACGAGGCGGCCGAGATCATCCGGCAGGCCGCCGACCCGGAAGCGGTGATTCTCTTCGGCTATGTCAACGACGACCGGCTGGCGGGCGCGGTAAAGGTCACCGTCATCGCGACGGGCTTCGACAAGGTCGATTCCGCGCTGGATGAGAGAGAGGAAGAAGACGCGCGCGGCTACACCGCGACGCGCTCCGCCCGGGCGCCGTTTCTCCGCGGCGACGACTCGGGCGGGTTCGGACCGAATGCGTCGTCGCGGGACGACTTCGACATTCCGACCGTTCTGCGCCGGCAGATGGACTAGAAGAGCTTCTCCCTCTCCCCTTGGGAGGAGGGCCAGGGGTGAGGGGGGTTGTTACGCCTTCCTATTTCCGCTCCGCCGCCCTCGGCGGAGACTCGGACTCTGGGTGATCCTTTCGATGCAAGTGCAGCTTCTCCACGAGCTCTTTTCTCCGTCGAATGAGCTCGCGACGTTTCCGTCGTCCTTTGTCGCGCCAGCGCTTGTAGGCGTGCGCGAGCTTCGGATGCGCATGGAGGAAGCGGCGAACACCGCGCCGCACCGTCGGTGAGACGAGCGACAGAAACAGGATCCCCATCGCGAAGAATAGGACCTGCGGCATCACAGGGATCAGGAGTCCAATGAAGCCCAGGATGAAAAAGAAGATCGCGAGAGCGAGGTTCCATGCTTTGTTGCGCCGAACGCGCGACTTGTGGGCTGAAGGAGTCGCTTCTTCGGATGTCACGAGGAGCTAACACTACGCGAAGCGGGACGCCGCCGCGCGGGAGATCGGTCTTCGCGGGTTCCTACCGAGGTCGCGTCCGGCTCGTTTCGCGGTTCTGCGTCAAGAATCCCGTGCCGGAGTGGCTCGAAGCGCCCTGGACGTCCACGTCCACTTTGGTTCCTCGCGGCGCCACCCGCAAACGGTTGTGCACGTCCCGAACCCCGCGGACCGATTCCGCCACGTCTTCGGCGAGCCGCTTCGTGCGTCGGTCTTCGACAATGCCTTCGAGAGTGACCTCTCCGTTCTCGACGTACACCTCGAGATCCGTCGCGTCGATTTCCCCGTCCGCTTCCAGGAGCTCGTTGACGTCCTCCCAGATGCGCTCGTCCGACCGAACGTAGCCCTTCGGTCCGCGGCCCGTAAACGGCCCGCGGGGCCTCCGATCACGGAAGACCTGCCAGCCGATTCCACCTTCACCGCTTTCGGGCGCCGGAGAAGAGGCGTACGGGTCGATGAACTCACGGTGATAGCCCTTGCCCGCGTAGAAGACGTATCCCGGACTCGTCCATCGGTCGTAGGGTTGAGTAAAGACCTCCTCTCGATCCTGTTCGGGCCAGCGTCCCTGCTCCGGCTTGTCGAAGCCGTGTCCGTAGTGATACTCCCGTGGCTCTCCGTGCTCGTCGCCCGTGCCGTCGTAGGCGCCGAACTGCGGGCGTTCGACACCCCTGCGGAACTCCTCGTCGCGGTGTGCCATATGAGCCTCCGCGCGAGAATCGTGCAACCGTCGTGCCCTGAAGTGATTCACGGCGGACACCCGTGAAGGTGGGAACGTGTGGTAGCCCATACGGGAATCGAACCCGTATTTCAGCCTTGAGAGGGCTGCGTCCTGACCGTTAGACGAATGGGCCGAACGAGCGGCGCAAAGTAGCACAGCGAACCGCGGTGAGGCAACCCGCGGCGAGAAGTGGCGGCCCGAGGCTTGCATCCCGACCGCCGCAGGGAGGGATCATGAAAAGAGATCAAGTGAACGAGCTCTTGTACCAGATGCTCGAAACGGAAATGGGTGGCGTGGAGGTCTATCGAACCGCCATCCGTTGCGCGACGAATGACGATTTGAAGAAAGAGTGGCAGAAGTACCTCGAGCAGACCGAGAACCACGTGGAGATCGTGCGAGGGATCTTCAACGAGCTCGGTCTCGATCCGGAGTCGGAGACACCGGGACGTCAGGTCGTCCGTCACATCGGCGAGTCCCTCGTCAAGGCGATGGACATAGCTCTTTCGTCGGCGCCGCCGGAGGCGGCCCAAATCGTCGCGGCCGAGTGCGTCGTGCTCGCCGAGACCAAGGACCACCTGAACTGGGAGTTGCTCGGGCAGGTCGCGAAGAAGACCAAGGGCGACGAAAAGAAGACGCTCGAAACGGCGCAGGAGAAGGTCGAGGACGAGGAGGACGAACACCTGTACCACACCGCTGGCTGGACGCGCGAGCTCTGGATCGAGTTTCTCGGAATGCCCGCGGTGATGCCGCCTCCGGAAGAGGAGAAGGACGTCAAGACGGCGATCGGCGCCGCCCGCGCGAAGCAGGCGCGGACGGAAATGCTCTAGGGCGCCCCTCACCCCGACCCTCTCCCCGCGCGCGGGGAGAGGGAGTCCTTCGGGTCTAGCTGGCCGGCGGCGAGGCCGGCTGGAGAACTTTACCCGGCTTGTATCGCACCCACCGCAGGATCTCCGGGATCGTCGGCTTTTTGCCGTACATGAGGATGCCGACCCGGTAGATCCGCCCCGCGAACCACGCCATTCCGATAGTCGAGAGAATCAGGATGACGATGCAGAGGCCGATCTGCCAGCCGGGCGGCTCGGCGATCGCGGTGCGAAGATACATGATTAGCGGCGCCGTGAAAGGAAAGAGGGAGGCGAACACGGCAACGGGTCCGTTCGGATTGTTCATGACCGAGGGATAGACCGCCATTCCGCTGACGATCAACATCGAGGGGATCATCGAGAGCTGCTGCGCCTCCTGGTCCGTGTTGAACGGCGCACCGATGGCCGTGTAGATGCTCGCGTAAAGGAAATAACCGAGCAGAAAGAACAGCAGGAAATAACCGATCATCGAAAGTGGGATGGTCGGCGCGCCCGACTCTCCCATCGCCATGATGCTCGCGATGCCGGGGAGTGAAAGGTTCATCGCGACCAGCGACCAGATCAGGTACTGCGTCAGGCCCACGAGACCAATGCCGACGATCTTGCCGATCATGAGCTCCGTCGGCCTCACGGAGGCGATCACGAGCTCGACGATCCGATTGGTTTTCTCCTCGATCACGCCCCGCAGGTTCTGGAACCCGTACATGAAGAACGTCATGTACATGATCACCATGAAGATGATCGCCGCGAGGATCCCGGCGCCCTTCTCCTCGGTGGCGCCCTTCGTCGTGACCTTCAAGGTTCTGAGGTCGACGCGCCGCTCGAGCTCCTTGCCGAGAGAGGCGGGGAGCCCGCGGTCCTCGATCTTGCGGCGCAGCAGAACCTTGTTGATCGCCTGTTCCAGCTGGGTCAGCGCCACGAACTCGGAGACCGAGATCGAGTAGTACTCCGCCCGGTCCTTCTCGAGCAAAGCGGGGTCGAGGACGAGGTACCCGTAGATCTTCTTGTCGAGTACTTCTTTGCGCAGCACTTCCTTGGTTTGCTCGATGTCGCCCGTGATCGGGCGGGCCTCGACGATCCAATGGATACCGCGGGAGCCGGGCTTCGCCTTCTGACGCGCTTCTTCGCGGGACGCCAGCTCGCCGGCGAGCGCGGGCGCGAGCCGCCCCGTCGTTTCGACGACGGCGATCTTGCGTTCGCCGCTCGTCTTCTTGATCGCCGCGAATTGAACCGCCATGTAGCCGAGGAAGAAGATCGGGACCAGAAAGGTCGCGATCCAGAACGCTTTCGTGCGAACGCGCTCCAGGTACTCCCGCCGGATGACTGCGAATACCTTCTTCCAGCTCATGGATTCCTCACTCGATCGTGCGGGTTT
>DASXTN010000011.1:0-2103 GCA_036505435.1 Thermoanaerobaculia bacterium
GTCCCGGGAGGCGGCGAAACCGGCGCCCCTCTCCCTCTACGTACATATTCCGTTCTGCGAAAGCCTCTGCTTCTTCTGCGCGTGCACCGTCATCATCACGGCGAACCACTCCGTCGAAGAGCCGTATCTCGATCTTCTCGAGAGGGAGATCGACTGGATCGCCCGGCGCGCGGGCGAGGGGCGAGAGCTCGTCCAGCTCCATTGGGGCGGCGGCACGCCGACGTATCTCGCGCCCGAGAAAATCTCCCGGCTCGCGGGGAAGCTCAAGGAGTCGTTCTCGCTCGCCGCCGACGCCGAGGTCGGGGTCGAGGTCGATCCGCGGGTCACGACCCCGGCGCACCTGGAAGCCCTGCGCGAGGCGGGATTCAACCGCCTGTCGATGGGCGTTCAGGACTTCGACGCGGAGGTTCAGCAGGCGATCCATCGGATCCAGCCGTACGAGGCCACATGCTCGCTCGTCGAGAGCGCCCGCAGAATGGGATTCCACAGCGTCAACGTCGACCTGATCTACGGGCTGCCGCTTCAGACCGCCGAGTCGTTTTCCGCGACGATCGACCAGATCCTGAAGATCGCGCCGGACCGGCTCGCGGTCTACTCGTACGCGAACGTGCCCTGGCTGAAGAAGCACCAGAAGCTGCTGGAGCCGAAGCTTCCGACCGAGCGCGAAAAGTTCGAGATTTTCCGAACCGCGCTCGCGCGCTTCACGCACGCGGGTTACGAGTACGTCGGTATGGACCATTTCGCCCGGCCGGACGACGAGCTGGCGCACGCCCGGAAGGATCGCACTCTCCACCGCAACTTCCAGGGCTACACGACCAAAGCCGGCACGGACCTGATCGGCGCGGGAGTCAGCGCGATCGGGGCGATCGGCGACGCGTTCGTACAGAACCGGCGCGACCTCGCGGGCTACCGGAGCGGAGTCGAGAAGGAAGGCACGGCGACTTTCCGCGGCTTCCGGCTCTCCTTCGACGATCGCGTGCGACGAAGGGTCATCGGCAGCCTCCTGTGCCACGGCGTGGTCGTGATCCCAGAGATCGAAGAGGCATTCGGGATCGAATTCGGAAAGTATTTCGCGGACGCGCTCGAAAAGCTCGAGCCTTGCGCCGCCGACGGCCTGATCGAGATCTCCGACTCGGAGCTGCGTGCGACTCCGCTCGGGCGCGTCTTTCTACGGAACCTGGCGATGCCGTTCGACGCCTATCTGACCGTGGAGTCGGAGAAACCCGTATTCTCGAGGACTCTCTAGGCGACCGCGCGAGGACCCTGACGGACGGCCGCGCAAGGACTAACCGGTGAAGCACCCGAACGGCTGCGCGGCCGTCAGGAGAACTTTGCAGATAGCTCGGCTCCGCACCGAAGGCCATTGACGGACCGCGCAATTCTCTTTCTCCAGCTCGGCGGGCCGGAGAATCTCGACGAGGTTCCGTCTTTCCTCTATCGACTCTTCTCGGATCCCGACGTGATCCGCGTCCGGCCCGCGATCTTTCGCAAAGCGATTGCCGCCTCGATCGCGCTCGCGCGCCAGCGCGCGTCGCGGGAGCTCTACCGGTCGATCGGCGGCGGCTCTCCGATCCGCCGCTGGACGGAGGCCCAGGCCGCCGGCGTGGAGAAGCTCCTCCGCGAAGCCGGACGTGACGCGCTCGTCCGCACGGCCATGAACTGCTCGGCGCCGCTCGTCGAGGACGTGGTCGCCGGTCTCGCGGCCGGCGGCATTCGACGTTTTCTGGCCTTTCCGCTGTATCCCCAGTTCTCCCTGACGACGACGAAAGGAGCGCTGGAGCGTTCCCGAGCCGCCGTGCGCAAGTTCGCTCCCGGCGCCGAGTTTCACGAGATCGGATCCTGGCCGGCCCACCCCGGCTTCGCCGCGGCGCACGCCGAGGCGATCCGCGAGGAGATCGCGCGCTTCCCCGACCCGCGCCCCGAGAGCGTACACCTCCTATACTCGGCCCACTCGATCCCACGGAAGCTCGTCACGAAGAACGGAGACCCCTACCCCCGGGAGGTGGAGTCGTCGATCGCATCCATCAACGCGATTCTCGGCGACCGATCGCCGTGGTCTCTCGCTTACCAGTCGAAACTGGGACCGATCGAGTGGCTCGGCCC
>DASXTN010000012.1:0-2448 GCA_036505435.1 Thermoanaerobaculia bacterium
CGGCGAAAAAGTGACCCGCGGCGCGCGTCAGCGAGGACGCGCGCCATCATTTTCCTTTCGCCCGTGTCATCCTGAGCGCGGCGAAGGGTCTCTCCTGTCCACGAGAGATCCTTCGTCGCTCCTCAAGTTGATAAAGGACACGCTCCGGAAGTCTCTCGCGACAACTCTTTTCCGATGAGGCCAACCGTCGCCGAGATGGTCGGAGAGTTTCTGCGCGAGGGCGGTGTTCTCGTTACAGTGTTTTACGAAGTCACCTCGCTGCTCTCTGGAATTGAGAGGATCAGGCTCTCTCTGGCGTTTGCGGGAACAGCTCTGGGATTATTCTCCTGGGCCCTCGGCGTTTGGGTAGAAAGGACGAGATAAGCATGAAGGATCTCTTGCCGCTCGTACCGACAGCGATCGCCATTCTGATCGTCTTCGCGATCGGGCTCTATTCCATTCACCGCGAAAAGAAGCGCTCCTCCTGACTCAACCTTCCAGCTGCCCAGGCGTCACCTTCGCCGCCGGAGTTCCCGCCACGAGCGACACCGGCACGTAGAAGGGAATCGAGTAGTGGCCGCGACACGGGATCGCGGTCCGAAACCGCCGCGGGTTTTTCCAGACGTACACCCACCCGTCTCGATCTTTCACGCAATCCTCGAGCTGGACCATGCCGAGGAGTTTCCCCCGTTCGAGATTCGCCGAGTCCGTCTTCGAACCGTACGCGCGGGACAGGGTCCGCGCGGCGTGCACGAGGATCCACCCCCGAAACCGCGTCGGCCGGGAGCGCGAGTCGCGGCGCTTTTCGCCGCGAATAATCCGATCCGCGTTCGGCTGACGCAGGGAGATCGCGGGGAATCGCGAGACTGGTCCGCGGCGCTCGCTGCGCGAACGGCGGACAGAAGTTTTCAAACGAGGGGGCCCCCCCCTTTTCCGCACTCTGCTTACTGTTGTCGCGACGGCTCTCCGGCGATCGGTGGCGGCTCTTCGCCCGGCCTGACATAATGCGCGGTTTGCGCGCCGCGGCAATGGCGCCCGACAGGAGGCAAGTCTCGTCTCATGAAGAAAATCGGCATTCTCTTCGGCCAGGAACGATCGTTCCCCTACGCGCTCGTCGATCGCATCAACCGCGCGGGGGATCCGGGCGTCGCCGCCGAGCCGTTCAAAGTGGGCGGGCTCGGGCTCGAGACACCCCGCAAGTACGACTTGGTCCTCGACCGGATCAGCCAGGACATCCCCTTCTATCGCGCGGTCGTCAAGAAGCTGGCCTTCGACGGAACGATCGTCGTCAACGACCCCTTCTGGTGGTCGGCCGATGACAAGTTCTTCAACAACGTCGTGGCGCAGAGCGTCGGTGTGGCCGTTCCCAAGACCGTGTTGCTCCCCTCGAACCAGCACCCGCCCGACACGACCTCGGAGTCGATGTCGAATCTCGTCTTCCCGCTCGAGTGGGAGGAGATCTTCTCCTACATTGGTTTTCCGGCCTATTTCAAGCCGCACTCGGGCGGCGGCTGGAAGAACGTCTACCGGGTGACGAGCCCCGACGAGTTCTTCGCCGCATACCGCGAGTCGGGACAGCACGTGATGATCCTCCAGGAAGAGATCGTCTTCGAGGAGTACTTCCGCTGCTATGTCCTCGGGGCAAAGCACGTGCATCTCATGCGCTATGACCCGCGGCAGCCGCACGAGCACCGCTACGTGCGCTCGGCCTCTCCGGTCGAAGCTGCGCTCGAGGAGCGACTCCGTAGCGACTGCTTGAAGCTGACGGGAGCGCTCGGGTACGAGTTCGACACGGTCGAGCTCGCGGTGCGCGACGGCGTCCCTTACGCGATCGACTTCTTGAACCCGGCTCCCGACGCGGACGTCGCCTCGATCGGCCCGGCCAACTTCGAGTGGATCGTCGACCAGTCCGCGAAGTGGCTCGTCGAACGCGTTAACGAAGGGCCCAAGCCCTCCCGCGCCTGGGAGTGGCAGAAGGCGCGCGAGACGGTCGAGTCGGCGCCTTCCGGTGCCCGAGAGCCGAAGAAGCCTCGGGCTCGCTCGACGTCCCGGCGTCCGCGGACGGCAACAACGCCTGCCGTCTAGGAAGTTTGAGCTTCGGATGACCGTCCAGCGGCCCGCCTTCACCCTCGGCGTCGAGGAAGAGTTCCAGATCATCGATCCAGAGACGCGCGAGCTGCGCTCGCACGTCCAGGAGCTGCTCGACGAAGGCCGACGGCTCTTGAAGGAGCGGGTCAAGCCCGAGATGCACCAGTCGGTCATGGAGATCGGGACCGGCATCTGCAAAGACGTCGGAGAAGTTCGGCGGGACGTCAGTGAGCTCCGGACCGAGATCATTCGGCTCGCGGACAAGGCCGGCATGAAAGTCGCCGCCGCGGGCACGCATCCGTTCTCGAACTGGGAGGACCAGTTGATCTATCCCGACGAGCGCTACACGGCGATCGTCGAGGAGATGCAGCTCGTCGCCCG
>DASXTN010000013.1:0-2981 GCA_036505435.1 Thermoanaerobaculia bacterium
GATCGGCCGTTGACCTGCGGGCAGACCTCGAGGCAGTTGCCGCAAGAGATGCACTTCGAAAGCTCGTACGCGTGCGCGCGCTCCGACTCCGCCATGCGCGGTCCTGGCCCGAGATCGTAGGTCCCGTCGATGGGGACCCAAGCCTTGACGCGCTTCAATGAATCGAACATCGAGCCTCGGTCGACGGAAAGGTCGCGCACCACCGGAAATTTCGCGAGCGGCTCGAGCTTGATCGGCTGATCGAGCGTGTCGATCAGGGCGGTGCACGCCATCCGGGCGACACCGTTGACCCGCATCGCGCATGATCCGCAGACTTCCTCGAGGCACGCGCGGTCGTATACGACAGGCGACGTTCGCTTTCCGTCGCGCGTCTTCGGGTCCTTTGCGATCTCCATCAAGACCGAGATCACGTTCTCGCGCGGGCGATAGGGAACCTCGTACTCCTCCCAGTAGGGCGATGAGGCCGGGCGGTCCTGGCGGCGCACCTGGAGCCGGATCGCCTTTCCCCGCATCATCGGCATCGTAACGCTCCTAGTACTTCCGCGGCCTCGGAGGGATCAACGACGTATCCACCGGTTCGTAAGTGATGCGCGGGCCATCCGCGCTGTGCTCGGCAATGGTCGTCTTCAAGTAGTTTGTGTCGTCGCGCAAGAGCGCGTTCTCTTCCGTAACGCCCTTCTCGAGATCACGCACCTTGAAATGGGCGCCGCGCGACTCCTGCCGCATCCGGGCGCCGCGCGTGATCACGCGCGAGAGCACGAGCATGTTGCGGAGCTGGTTGACGAACGAGATCTCTCGGTTCGCGAACCCGCTGCGGTCGGGAAGCCCGATTCGATTCCAGCGCTCGCCGAGCGCGTCCAACTTCGCTTCGGTTTCGGCGAGCTTCGCATCGTGACGGATCACCGTCACGTTATCGGTCATCCAGTCGCCCATCTCTTCGGCGATCACATGCGGGTTCTCGGGCCCCGCGAGCTTGGCCAGGCGCGCAAACTCGGTCTCCCATCGTTTCTTGGCCGCGCGAAAGGCGCTTTCGTCGGCAGGAAGCGCAGATCCTCGTTCACGGCCGTAGCGCACCATGGCGGGGCCGCCGATCTTGCCGGCGTAGAGGCAGGCGACGAGCGAGTTCGCCCCGAGCCGGTTCGCGCCGTGGTACTGGTACTCGACCTCTCCCGCAGCGTACAGGCCCGGGACGTTCGTCGCCTGGTTGCGCGGGGAGGACTCGTCGAGCATTCCGCTGTGCGGGTCCGCCGCGTAATCGACCCAGAGACCGCCCATCGAATAATGCATCCCGGGGAAGACCTTCATGGGCACCTCGCGCGGGTCTTCACCGACGAACTTCTCGTAGATCTCCAGGATGCCTCCGAGCTTGAGGTCGAGCTCCTTCTTCGGAATGTGGGTCAAATCGAGGTAGACCTCGCGTCTCCCCCCGACGCCGTATCCCAGCAGGCAGACCTGGAAGATTTCGCGGGTCGCGATGTCGCGCGGCACCAGGTTGCCGTACGCCGGGTACTTCTCCTCGAGAAAATACCAGCGCTCCGACTCCGGGATCGACTTCGGAGGTCGCTTGTCGCCGCGCGTCCGGGGAACCCAGACCCGTCCGCCTTCGCCGCGCGCTGACTCCGACATGAGCCGCAGCTTGTCGGAGCCGGGAATCGACGTTGGATGAACCTGGATGAACTCGCCGTTCGCGTACAGCGCGCCTTCCTGATACGCCGCCGCCGCAGCGGTGCCCGTGTTGATGACCGAGTTCGTGGAGCGGCCGAAGACGATGCCTGGCCCGCCGGTCGCGAGCATCACGGCGACCGCCGGGAAGGCTTCGATTCGCATCGAGACCCAGTCGATTGCTACGATCCCGCGGCAGTTGCCGTCGTCGTCCCGCACGAGGCCCAGGAACTCCCACATCTCGTACTTGTTCACGAGACCGGCGACTTCGAAGCGGCGAACCTGCTCGTCCAACGCGTAGAGAAGCTGTTGACCGGTGGTCGCGCCGGCGAACGCGGTGCGGTGGAACTTCGTCCCGCCGAAGCGGCGGAAGTCGAGGAGTCCCTCCGGCGTCCGGTTGAACATCACCCCCATTCGGTCGAGCAGGTTGATGATTCCCGGCGCCGCGTAGCACATCGCTTTGACCGGAGGCTGGTTCGCGAGAAAGTCGCCGCCGTAAATCGTATCGTCGAAGTGAATCTCCGGCGAGTCCCCCTCACCCTTGGTATTCACCGCGCCGTTGATGCCGCCCTGCGCACACACCGAGTGGCTGCGCTTCACCGGAACGATCGAGAAGAGATCGACCGCGACTCCCATTTCCGCGGCGCGGATCGTGGCCATCAAGCCGGCCAGGCCGCCGCCGACGACGATCACCCGCTCGGAATTCATGGAACTCAAATCCGAAACGCCCGGATCGACTGAATCCCGATGAGCGACAGCACGACGAACACGGCTCCGGACACCCACATCATCCGGCGCTGCGCGCGCGGGCCGACCGTCAGCCCCCAGACGATCGAGAACGACCAGATTCCGTTGGCGAGATGGAAAGTCGCGGACAGGATGCCGAGGATGTAGAAGGCGTAGATCCACGGGTTCTCGACCGAGGATTGCATCAGCCGAAAGAGGTCCACGCTCTCGTGGTCTCGCACGTCGACGAGACGGGTCGTCCAGAGGTGGAAGATCACGAAGGCGAAAAGGATCACTCCGGTCGCGCGCTGCAGAAAGTACATCCAGTTGCGAACGTACCGGTTCGAGATGACGTTCGGCCTCGCCGTACCGGTCACAAAAAGCCCATAGATTCCGTGGAAGAAGAGCGGCACCGCAATGACGCCGATTTCGAGTGCGAGCGCGAACGGAGTCTCTTGCAGGTGCCGGACCATCGCATTGTAGGCTGCCGGGCCGCGCGTCGCCTGATAGTTCTCGTACAGATGGAACGCGAGGTAACCTCCGATCGGCACGATCCCGGAGAGAGAGTGGAGGCGCCGCAGCCAGAAGTGGCG
>DASXTN010000014.1:0-4316 GCA_036505435.1 Thermoanaerobaculia bacterium
ATCCATCGCCCGAAATTATGGGACGTGAGCGATACTTATAGTGACGATGAAACGCGTTTTCGCCGGTCTCCTGCTCGGACTCGCGGCTCTTCCTACGCTCGCGCAGAACCCCCCGCAGCCGCAGGACGTGCCGACTTATACAGAGACGGCTGGCTCCGAGTACGTGCTCCTGCCGGTGCTCGTCTTCGACAGGAAAGGTCGCTTCGTCGACGGGCTCCAGAAGAAGGACTTTCGAGTGCGCGTCGATACGACGCCGGTCGAGGTCGACACGTTCGAGCGCGACGACGGCGCGCCCGTGTCGATGGCGTTTCTCGTCGATACCTCGGGCAGCATGGATATCGCCGGGAAGCTCGATCACACGAAGAAGGCGATCCGCGCGATCGTCCAGGCGCGCCTGCCGGGGGATGATTTCGCGCTCTTTTCGTTTTCGGAGGGTGAGGTCGAGATGGTCGCCGACTTCTCGACGAAATCCGCCTCCCTGTTCAGTGCGTTGGACGAGCTCGAGGCGGGAGGCCAGACCGCACTCTTCGACGCAGTCGCCGCAACCCCCAAGCTCCTCAAGGGCAAGAACGCGAAACGCGCCATCCTGCTGTTTACGGATGGTGTCGATAATGCGAGCAAATTGAACCCCACCAAGATGGCAGAGATCCTGCAACAGGTCTCGACGCCCGTCTACGCGTTCGGCATGAAGAATGTGATGTATGACTTTCTCACCGCGGAACAGCGCCAGGAGCTCTTCGTCGAGAACCTGCGAATGCTCGCGGCGTCGAGCGGCGGCAAGATGTACCTGGTCGGAGGCAACGAAGACCTCGAGCCGCTCGCCAAGAAAGTCAATTCTGAGGTGCGAAAACAGTACATTCTGGGGTTCTCCCCATCCGGGCGGGGAGAGCTAAAATATCGAGTGGTATTCGTGTCCGTGGCGAAGAAAGGAAACTGGATCGTCCGGACGCGTCGTGGCTATCGGGGAACCGCCCCGGGCGCCACGGCGTCCCGTTAACCTTAACGAAGGGAGGTTTCATGAAGGTTCCAACAGGTTCCAACCGTCTCCTGGTGGTCGGGGCACTTCTTGTGGGGATCGTCGGCCTCGGCGGCTGCGCGACCAAGCGCTACGTCGGCGAGGAGGTCTCCAAAAGCAGCGCCGCGGCGGAGAAGAGGATCAGCGAGGTTCAGTCTCAGGTCGAGATGGCCCAGTCGAGAGTTCGCGAGCACGACACGAAGCTGGCGGAGCTCGACAAGACGACCCGTGACGCTCTGGAGCGCGCCGAGGCGGCCGGCAAGCTCGCCGAAGGCAAGTTCGTCTACTCGCTCGTTCTTTCCGACGACGCGGTGAAGTTCCCGATCAACCGTCATGAGCTGTCGAAGGACGCTCAGGCGAAGCTCACGGAGTTCGCGGAGAGATTGAAGTCCGAGAACAAGAACGTCTACCTGGAGATCCAGGGTCACACCGACTCGAGCGGGCCCGATATGTACAACCTCGAGCTCGGCGAGGCCCGCGCCGAAGCGGTCCGGCGGTTCCTCTCCAAGCAGGGGATCGCGCTGAATCGGATGTCCACCATCTCGTACGGGGAGGAAGAGCCCGTCGCGAAGAACACGTCGCGCAAGGGCCGGGCTCAGAACCGTCGGGTGGCTGTAATCGTCTTGAGCTAGTCCCTACTTTCGACGGAATCCGACGCCCCGAGCCCTCTCGGGGCGTTTCTTTTGGTTTAACGCTTCTGGCGACGGCGGAGATTTTCCAGGACTTCGTTGAAATCGGACGGAATCGCCGAAACCGCCCGGACGGCCTCGCCCGTTTTCGGGCGCGCGAAGCCGAGGACGCGCGCGTGCAGCATCTGTCGGGGCGCTTCGACGATGGGCGGCGGCGCGCCGCGACTCCGGTAAACGGAATCGCCCATGACTGGGTGCCCCGCCTCGGCGAAGTGGATGCGAATCTGGTGTGTGCGTCCCGTCTCGAGACGGATGGAGATGAGGGTCGCCCCGCGGAGCCTCTCGAGGGGGCGGTAGCGCGTGACCGCCCGCTTCGCCCGCTCGCCGCCGCGCGCGACCCCGCGCCTTCGGTCCCCGCGGTCGGCGACGAGCGGCGCGTCGTAGACGCCCGGACTCCGAAGGTCGCCCTCCACGAGCGCGACGTACTCGCGGTCGACAAGATGAGCGCGGAACTTCTCCTGAAGGTCGCGGAGCGCCTCGCGGGTCCTCGCGAAGACGAGCGCACCCGATGTCTCTTTGTCGAGACGATGCACCACTCCGATCCACGCCCGCCGTCGGTAACGGTGCTGGAGGTAGGAAAGCGTCCGCGCGACGAGTGTGTCTTTTTCATGTGCGGCCGTCTCCACGGCAAGCAGCCCGGGCGGCTTGTCCACGATGAGAAAGAGCGGATCCTCGATGAGCACGGCGAGCCGGCTCCGGACGCGGCGCCGCTCCGGGCGGTTCGGGTCGTAAGCGAGCTCCGCGTCTTCGGGCACGTCGAACCCCGGCTCGTCTCGCGCGATCCCGCCGACCTCCACGCGCCCCGCGCGGACGGCATCTCGCGACGCCCGGCGCGAAAGGCCGAAGCGGCGCGAGACCGCGAGATCGAGCCTCACGGAGGGACGACCCGCGGCACACGGATCTCGATGAAAAATCCGGGATCTCCGATGCGGGCGCCTGCCCTCGCGCCCGGTCCATAAGAAGCCGCGGTGGGAAAACTCTCGCGCACGAACCGGTCGAGCCGCTCCAAGTAGTCTCTCCCGAACGCGGTACGGCCGTGTCCGATCGTCAAGACGTCGGCGTAGACGACGGCGTCGGGCGGATCTCGTCGCAGCCGCGAGATCGCCTCGTCTTCCGCAGCGCCGTCGAGATGTCCCGGGAAGAATTGGTCCTGGGCGAGCGGATTCGCGAGTCCGAGCGTCCAGTTGAAGAAGCCGGTCTCGGGGAAACCGGTGATCTTCCCGCCCGCGGGAACGCGACGGGCGAGGTCCACCAGCGCCGCCCGCGTCGCGGAGGCCACGGGCTCGGGAACGAAGAGAGACCCCGCTGGCGTCGGGACGCGGGACCAGGCGGGATGGCGGTAGAGGAGGGCGAGCGCCGCGGTCCGAACGGCGAGAAAGAGCGCGAGCGCGGCGACGAGCAGGCCTGGGAGCGCTGTCGGCCTCGGGAAAATGTCGAGCCGCTCGGGAATGCGCTCGGCGGCGCGCAACAGCAGGACGACCGAGACCAAGAGTGGAAGCGGCAAATAGAAGCCGTTGTACGGCCCCACGTATCCGGCCGCGAGGAGGAGCCGAGCCGCAAAGAAGAGCGAAACCAGAAGGACCGGGTCGGGAACGCCCGGGAGAATGCTTGCACGCGTCCGATCGGTCGAGCGGCGGACAAGGCCGACCGCCGCAACGGCGAAGAGAAGCGGGGGCACCGCGCGAACCAGCGGCGGAAGGAGATCGGCGATGTCGCGGATCGCTGAGGGCGGCCGAAGACGAACGATGGAGGCCGCCGCCAGGACGGCAATCGCTCCGATCTCGATCGCATGGCCCGCCGCCGCCGACCGCCGGCGCGCGCTCGCCGTGGCGAGCGACGCGAGAAGAAGCCACAGCCCGATTGCGAGGAGCGCGATCGAGGCGAGTCCGAGCTCCGCGGCCCGCAGCCCGGGACGATCGACCCCGGCGAAGGATGTGTAGACGCTCCGGAACTCGGGCGGCAGGAAGAGGAACGTGAGCCAACCCTCTTTCTTGAGAACCGGAAGCGGAGTGCCGGCCGAAAGGATCGCGTATGTCGCAGCGGCGAGGAGGAGCGGCAGGAGCGCGAGCGCGGGCAGCCGTCTTTTCGCGGCCGAGTCCTTCCCGACGAAACGCTCGACGGCGAGCGCGATGATGCCGACGACCCCGATCTCCGACCGCGACAGGAGCGCGGCGAGAAGGCATCCGGCGGCGCCGCGGTCGCGCGCCGGCGAACCTCCGGAGGACGCGAGCAGGAGCGAAGCGGTCACGGCCATGACGGCGATCGAGGTGTCGAGGCTGTACGGAAAGAGATGACAGCCGCCAGGCCGAAGGAAGAAGGTCGTCGCGACCACGAGCGATGTCACGACCGCGGCGCGGAGGTCGGGCAGGAGCCGCCGGGCGAGACGCCTCAACGCCTCGATGTGGAGGAGTGCGACGAGCCCCGCGAGGGCGACTCGGGCGGGGAACGATCGTCCCGCGACGATGTCCACGGCCGCGGCGAGATACGGAGCGAGAGGACCGTAATAGAAACGGACCTCCCGATAGAGCGCCTCGCCATGCGTGACCCGCCACGGCACCATGAGCTCGCGTCCGGTATCGACGTACGGCTCGATCCAGCGACTCCATGAAATC
>DASXTN010000015.1:0-1676 GCA_036505435.1 Thermoanaerobaculia bacterium
CCTCTCGCGGGACTGTCCGCTGATCCGCGAGAGCGAGCCTCGTCTCTACCTCTACCGATTGCGTTCGGGGGACCACGAGCAGACGGGAGTCGCCGCCGCGTTTTCGGTAGACGAATACGACTCGGACGTCATCCGCAAGCACGAGCGCACGCGCCGGGACAAAGAAGACGACCGGACCCGGCACATCATTGCACTTCGCGCGCAGACCGGGCCCGTGTTCCTGACGTACCGCGACCGGCGCGAGATCGATGACCTCGTCGCGGCCGCAGGCGCCGACGAGCCGCTCTACGACTTCCGCGCGGAGGACGGAGTGGAGCACACGATGTGGCGCCTCGACGCGGATCGAACGCGGCGCCTCGCGGTCGCCTTCGACGAAGTGCCGCTCCTCTACATCGCCGACGGCCATCATCGCGCGGCGAGCGCGAGCCGCGCACGCGAGGAGTTTCGCGAACGGTCCGACCGGGCCGGGGGGCACGCCGAATATGACTTCTTCCTCGGTGTCGCGTTCCCCGCCGGCCAGGTCCGGATCCTTCCCTACAACCGGCTCGTGAAGGACCTCGGCGGTCGATCGCCCGAAGAGTTCCTGAGCGCGCTGAAGGAGAAACTGCCGGTCGCGACGAACGCCCCGCCGACGCCGGTCCGTCGCGGAGAGGTGAGCATGTATCTCAAGGGACACTGGCACGGGCTGCGGCTCTCCTCGAGCGAGCCTTCGAGCACCGTGCTCGACGTCACGCTGCTCCAGGAGAAGGTGCTCGAGCCGCTGCTCGGAATCGGGGACGTCCGTACGGACAAGCGAATCGATTTCGTCGGCGGGGCCCGCGGAACCGCGGCGCTCGAGAAGGCTGTGGACGAAGGTCGCGCTGCGGTTGGTTTCTCGCTCTATCCCGTCGACCTCGCGGACCTCATGCGGATCGCGGACGCGAACGAGATCATGCCGCCGAAGTCGACGTGGTTCGAGCCGAAACTGCGCGACGGATTGTTGATTCACGAGATCTGAGCTCATTCACCGCCCTCACCCCGGCCCTCTCCCGGAGGGAGAGGGAGAAAGACTGGCGGAATAGAATCTCCTCCGCTCTATGAAGGTTCTCGTCGCCGACAAGTTCGAGGAGTCCGGTCGCCGTGGGCTCGCCGACGCGGGATGCGAGGTCTGCTACGACCCGGACCTGAAAGACGACGCGCTGACCGAGGCGATCCGTTCGAGTGGCGCAGAAGTTCTGGTCGTTCGGTCGACGAAGGTGACGCGACCGATGCTCGAGACGGGCCATCTGTCTCTCGTCGTCCGCGCAGGCGCGGGGTACAACACGATCGACGTCGACACTGCCTCCGGGCGCGGGATCTATGTCGCGAACTGTCCCGGCAAGAATTCGATCGCGGTGGCGGAGCTTGCGTTCGGGCTGATCCTCGCCCTCGACCGGCGCATTCCCGAGAACACCGCCGACCTGAAACGCGGCGTGTGGAACAAAAAGGAGTACGGCAAGGCACGCGGCCTCTTCGGTCGCACGCTCGGACTGATCGGAGTCGGCGGCATCGGGTGCGAGATGGTCCCGCGCGCCCGCGCGTTCGGAATGCCCATCGTGGCGTGGAGCCGCCGGCTCACCCCGGAGCGAGCGCGGGAGCTCGGCGTCCAGCGGATGGAGTCGCCGCGCGACGTCGCGGCCGCCGCCGACGTCGTGAGC
>DASXTN010000016.1:0-7580 GCA_036505435.1 Thermoanaerobaculia bacterium
GCATGACGAAGAAATCGTGGATCCTCGTCAACCTCTCCGGACGAGGCGACAAGGATCTCGAGATCGTCGAGTCCTCCATGAACCCGCACGATTCATGAACGACTCCGGCTGTCCCCCGGATCGAGTGCACCAGGGATTCCCCGCACCCCAATCACTACGTGTGTTTCAGCCGGGTCCTCAATGATTAGTCCGGGCTCTTGACCGAAAACAGGATCGCCGACGCGTTCGAACGCGCGCGCTCGGACGGGAGCGCCGCTTTCATCCCCTATCTGACTGCCGGTGACCCTTCCGCAGCCGGGACCGTCGAGCTCGCCCGCACGCTCGCCGAAGCAGGCGCGGACGTGCTCGAGCTGGGCGTGCCGTTCTCCGACCCGATCGCCGATGGCCCGGTTCTCCAGAGAGCGGCCGACCGAGCCCTGGCGGCGGGGACGACGCTCTCGGACGTCTGGCGAATCGCGGAGGAGATCCGCTCGGAGACGCGACTCGCTCTGCTCCTATTTTCCTACCTGAACCCGCTTCTGCACCGCGGCCTCGAGCGAACGGCGCGGGAAGCGCGGGGTGCGGGGCTCGACGGGGTTCTCGTGACGGACCTTCCTCCCGAAGAGGCGGGGGAGATCGAACCGGTCATCCGCGAGGCGGGACTCGAGACCGTCTTCCTCGTTTCGCCGACCTCGACCGCCGATCGCATGGCCCGGGCAGCGGAGCTTTCGACCGGCTTCCTCTACGTGATCTCCCGTCCCGGAACGACAGGCGCGCGAGCGTCCCTGCCCGCCGATTTGCCGGCGACCGTCGCTCGAGCGAGGCGCGCAGTCGAGAGACGGCAGCGCGGGTCGGGAGAAGAGTCCCTGCCGGTCGCGGTCGGTTTCGGGATCTCGACACCGCCGATGGCGCGCGCCGCCGCGAGAATGGCCGATGGGGTCGTCGTCGGTTCGGCACTCGTCGCTGCCTCGGAGGAGGGCGGGACCGAAGGCGTCGGTCGCCTCGCGCGTCGGCTCGCTCGCGCGTGCCGCCGGGATGAGAGTCCAAAGTCCAAGGTCCAAACGTAGCCCGTCGGGCCCTGGGCCTAAACTCCCGGGGTATGGGCGCCGAGCGGCGTTTTCTCGAAGAGCTTCGCCGGCCAGATCTCCCGGCGGCCGACATCGAGCGGATCCTTCGCAGCCCGGACGCGCGACGGTTCCACGTCGTTCGGCTCGCTCTAGCAGTCCACCGCAACACCCCACGGATGGAGGCGCTCTCTCTCGTCGAAACCCTCTTCTGGCGCGGCCTGGCGCACATCTCGGCGGACGCGCGGGTCCATCCGGAGATCCGCCGGGCGGCCGACACGCAGCTTCTCCGACGGCTGCCCGAGATGGCGCTCGCCGAACGGGTCGATCTCGCCCGTACCGCCGGACGAGGGACCCTATTCGCGCTCCGCCAGGACCCCGACCCCCGCGTCGTCGCCGCGTTCCTGGACAATCGCTTCGCGACCGAACCGGACGTCGTCCAGGCGGCCGTCCAGGCGCGGGCCCGCCCCGAGGCCCTGGTCGTCATCGCGGAGCACCCCCGCTGGAGCCTTCGAAGGGATGTCCGGGACGCCCTGCTGCGGAACGCGATCCTTCCACCCGCCTCCGCCGAGGCTCTCCTGGAAAGAGCGACCGAGCCCGAGCTGGAGCGGCTCCGGGAGGAGGCCGGAGGGCCAGCGACAATTCGCGCAATTGCGCAAAGAATCCTTGCGCGGCGGTCGCGAGCGGTCTAGCATTCGGGGGCGACCTCTTCGGTTCGAAAAAAAGACAAGCTTTTAGGATGGAACGCTCTCGAGCGTCGGGCCTCCGATTCGGGGACGAGCTGCAGCGCGAACGCCTCGTGCGAGAGATCTCGTTGGAAGAGATTTCTGCGGCTACGAAGATCTCGACGCGTCTTCTCTCTGCTCTCGAGACGAGCGATTTGGACAAGCTTCCCGCGCCCGTTTTCACCCGCGGCTTCATTCGCGCCTACAGCCTCTACCTCGGACTGGATCCCGTACAGAAGATCAACACGTATTTGGCCGAGTTGCAGCCAAACCCCGCGCCGACTCCGGCGCCGGTCGCGAAGTCGCACGGTAGCGCTCGCTTCTTGAGAGGGCGTCGGTCCACCGCGGGAACGATTCTCGGGGGAGTGACTGCGGTCCTTCTTCTACTCGGCTTGATCGCGAGTCCCGAGCATCGCCGGCCGACGAGTCCTCGAGTTTCCACAGTCGGCCGTATCGAACCGGTCTCGTTCAAGAACGTGGCGCCATCGAACGAGCCGACTCCATTGATTCGCGAAGATGCCCCCGAAGCTTCGTTCGCAGAGACGGGCGTTGCTCTCGTGCTCGAGTTCGACGAGCCGTCCTGGATGGAGATCACCGCCGACGGAGAGAAAATCTTCGGCGGTCTCGTTTCGGCGGGTGAGAGCCGAAGATTCGAAGCGCGGAAGGTTTTTCGTTTGACTCTCGGAAACGCAGGCGGCGTACGGGTCTCCGTGGACGGCCGACCGGCCGCGCGGCTCGGCCGGCCGGGCGAAGTCGTCAGGGACCTGCTGCTGCCCGATTCCCTTTCGCGAGGCTAGTCTCTCGGACTCGGACTCCGACCGCTCGCCGGCCGAAGATCTCGTCAGCCTGCTGCGGAGCGGTCTCGCGCCCCGTGGCGTTCGGCTCTTCGCCGCACGTGCCATCCTTCCGCTCGATCCGGACGATTCTCTTCGGGCGTTGCTGTCCGTGCTGCGGGACACCGATCCCGAGCTGGCCGAGACGGCTCACGGAACGTTGCGCTCGGTCGCCCCGGACCGTCTCGCGAGCTTCGTTCGGTCGGGCGGGGTTGCCGAGGACGAGCTGGATTTGATCGCTCGTGAAAGCGAGGACCCGTTCGTTTTGGAAGAGATCGTTCGGTCCCGAGCGGCTCGCGACGAGACACTTCTCTTCCTCGCCCGCAACGTCAGCGGCCGGCCGCAGGACGCCTTGATCGCGAACCAGGCGCGGCTCCTCGCGCAACCCGCGTTGGTCGGCGCGCTCTTCGAGAATCCCAATCTCACCGTCGAAGGCCGCCGTCTCCTCTCGGAGCTCACCGAGGAGTTTTTCGAAAAGGAGGCGAGGCGGCGGGTCGAATTGGCCCGTCGCGCCGCAGAGACCGAGGTCCCTGTCGCGGAAGCGGCGCCGGAGGATCTCGGCTCCCTCGAGGATCTGGAAGGCGAGGATCTCGATTCCGGTGAGGAAGAGCCGGACGCTTTCGATACGGCAGCCGAGACCGATGAAGCGGCCGATTCGCTCTTCATCGGCGCGATCTACCGGCGGATCGGAATGATGACGATCAGCGAAAAGATCAAGCTCGCCTACGTCGGCAGCAAAGAGGAACGCCGCATTCTGGTTGGCGATACGAACAAGCTGATCGGTATCGCCGTACTGAAATCGCGGGCTCTTTCCGTCAACGAAGTCGAGACGTTCGCGGCGATGCGGAACGTCGACGAAGAGATCTTTCGGCGGATCGTGCTGAACCGGGAGTGGATGCGGAAACCGGCAGTCGTCGTCGCACTCGTGCGAAACCCGAGAGTTCCGCGCGACATCACGCTTCCTCTCTTGAAAAGACTTCCGGTGCGGGAGCTTCGCGCGGTCTCCCGCGACCGGAACCTGGCGCCGGTGCTGCGAACGTCCGCTCGCCGCTTGCTCATGGTCAAGCGGCGTTGAGTTCGCCACGACGCGTCAGTCGGTGAGCTCGAGAAGTGATCGGCGCCACATCGACCTCCCGCTTGCTCCAGCGAACCCTTTTCCGTATGGTAGTGTCGAGACCCCCGAATTCCGATCGATTCGGCAGAAATGACCCAGAACGTCGACTACTATGCGTTGCTCGGCGTGGCCCGCGAGGCGAGCGAGAGCGAGATCCGCGAACGCTTTCGTTCGCTCGCCCGCGAATTCCACCCCGATCGCGCTTCCCGGGAAAACAAGGCGCAGGCCGAAGCAAAGTTTCAGGAGCTGACCGAAGCCGTGAACGTTCTCTGCAACTCCGAGCGCCGTCAGGCTTACGATCGGGCACAGGCCGTGGCGTCGTCGTCGGGCAGCTCGTCCGATGCCATCGTCCGGGACTACCTGGAGCTCGGGATCGCCGCCTACCGGGCGGGCGAATACGTCGACGCCGCCGGGAACTTCGCTCTTGCCGCTCAGCGCGCCCCGAAGGACGTGCGGGCGCAGCACTACCTCGGGCTCGCTTCCTCGCGCGCCGGCGACCTTCGGACCGCGGTCAGGGCGCTCGAGGCCGCCGTCAGTCTCGATCCGCACAACGTGACTTTGTTGAAGGACGCCGGGAAGGTTTTCCGCCAGGCGGGGCTTCTCGCGAAAGCCGAGAAGTCGTTCCACGACGCGCTTGCCTGGGACCCTTCCGAGACCGACGCGCGCCGGGCCCTCGAGGAAACCCGGGCCGAGCGCGCGGTCAAGCCCTGAGCCCGCGATGGCTTCCGGATCGATGACCGCGACGATCGACGCCTTTGGGCTGACGGACGTCGGCCGAAAGAGAAAACACAACGAGGATGCCTACGCGCTCGACGTGAACGAAGGTCTGTTCATCGTCGCCGATGGCATGGGCGGGCATGCGGCGGGGGAGGTGGCCGCGAAGATCACCGTCGAGACGATCGGCGAGTTCATCGCGGCGACGCGGCAGAAAGAAGAGGCGACCTGGCCTTTCCGATACGACCACCAACTGCAGTTCAACAGTAACCGCCTGGCGATCGCGATCGAAAAAGCGAACGAACGGGTGATGGCCGCTGTCGCCGCGCAACCCTGGCTGAAGGGGATGGGCACGACGGTGGTCGCCGGCCTCTTGAACGAGAAAACGCTCTCGCTCGCTCACGTGGGCGACAGCCGCGCTTACCTTTACCGGGACGGTGCCCTGTCGCGTCTGACCGACGATCACTCGTGGGTCCACGAGCAGGTTGCGGCCGGAATCCTCACGGAGGAAGAGGCGAAGTCGCACCCCCTGAAGAACGTCGTGACGCGGGCGCTCGGCGGAGGCCCGTCGGTTTCCCCCGATCTCCAAGAGCTCGCCTTCCAGCCGGGTGACGAGTTCATCTTCTGTTCGGACGGACTCACGACCATGTTGACCGACGAGGAGATCCTCGACCTCGTCGAAAATGAGCGCGATCCCCAGAGCCTCTGCCGCAAGCTCGTCGATACCGCCAACGAACGGGGAGGCGTCGACAACATCACGGTGGTGGTGGTGCGGGTTCCCGACGGAGCCGGATCGAGTTCAAAGTCCAAAGTCCAAAGTCCAAAGTAGCCGGCCAGACACCGGGAAAGGCGCCCTCGAGGCCAACGAAGCAGCCTTTCGGCTCGTAAAACAATTGACGGGCCCTAGCCCGCCGACTATTCTAAAAAGCCCATGCGATCGCTTGATCGGGAAGGGCATGCGCGCAAGTCACTGATTTTCAGTGTCTTGTGTCTGCTCGCCGCCATTGCGGCAGGAGAAACCGCCCAACCGCCGGTTCCCTACCGGGGATGGGTCGAAAGCCCGTACCGCAACTTCGGCCCGCCGCAGAGCCTGATGCCCGGCCGGGCCATCCTTCTCGACGAGGCGGACGACCCGACGCTGACCGCCCTCTTGTCCTCGGAAGTCCGCCGACTCTTCAACGAGCTCTACGTGCGTCAGGGCTGGCGGAACCCGTTCGCCGAAGGGGAGCCAGTTCGAATCTTCGTCGCGCGAAAGGAGGCGGGGGGGATCCGCCGCGTCGCTTCTCGCGCGGTCGAAGGCGGTCGTCTGGTCGGCCCGGCGGTGCTCCTCGACGCGAGGGGTTTGACCGCACGGGAAATCGTCGGCGAGGTCCGCCGCCAGATCGCGATCGCGACGCTGGCGGGGTACCGGGTCTCCGACGGAACTTTCGTGACCGAAGCGGCGGCAGCGTTGATCGCGAACACCGGGGACGACGAGGATGACGAAGCCGCGCGCCTCGCCGCAGCGGCCCCCGAGCTCGCGATCGAGTCGAGTCCGGCCGTCCTGGGACGTCTCTATCTCGAGGAACTGACCCGTGCTGCCGGTCCGGGGCTCCTCCGCGGCGCCTGGGAACGTGCGGCCGAATCGGGAGAATCCGTCCTGCCGGTTCTCCTGGGAAACTATGCCGAGCTGACGGGCGAAGCTGAAGACGCGCCGCTCGTCCGGTTCGGAGCGCGACTGTACACGACCATCGAGCCGGAAGCCTCTCCATCGCGCCTCGGACTTCTCGATCTCGAGTCGGGAGCCCTCGACGCCGCGGCGCCAGCCGGATTCACTCTTCGACACAGAACGTACATACCCGGAGAGGGCGCGCCCGCGCTCAAGATCTCCTGGCCCGAGGACGCGGGTGCCGGAGCAGTCGTCGTGCGCTACCGCGATTCTGCACTTCCGGCCGACGTTCTTTTCCTTTTGGCCGGCGACGTTCGCTCGATCCCGCTCGGCGGAGTCGCGCGGCTCGACTGGATCGTGGCCGGCAGCCTTCCCGGGGGGACGCTTCGGGCGCCCGCACTGGTGGAGGCGGCTCCCGCCTTTCCGTACGCCGGCCTGACGGCTCATGCGGCCGGAGGGCCGGACGGGCCGCGTGTTTGGTGGAGCACGGCGTCGCACGAGGGCCTCGCGGGCTGGGCGGTTTTTCGCGAAGAGGTCCTGCCGGATGGCCGCATCGCGCGCACGGGGCCGGAGATCATTCCCTCCTCGAAAAACGCGCAGGAGCCGTTTGCATATGCCTATCTCGATCCCGACGCCAGTCCGGCGACGTACTACCGTTACACCATTTGGGCGGTCACCGAGGACGGTCTCCTCGCGCGGGCTTTCTCGGTGACGCTGCGCTCGTCGGATTGAGCCCGCAGTAGTCCAGGCTAGCGGAGGCGCGAACAACACTTCTCGCCCGGCACCGCGGAGGACGACCGCCGATTCGAATTTGGGCGCGTCCGTCCGCCCGGCTCCGGAGCGACTTCGGGAGCATTGATGCGACCCACGAGAAAGGTCCGGCGCGAGCCGGACGTCGGAAAGATCATCGACCGCACGATCGTGCGGCTTTGGGACACGATCGAAGAGCTGGAGGAGCTCACCCCAGCCGAGCTTCACTTCTACCGTGTCTCGGTCTTCGGGAGCGCACGGATCCGTCCCGGCGACCGCGAGTATCTCGAAGTCCGGGGGCTCGCCTCGCGGCTGACCGAGCTCGGCTGCGACATCGTGACGGGAGGCGGTCCGGGCCTGATGGAGGCCGCGAACGAAGGAGCGGCGTCATCTCGCGGGACGCGCAAGACCCGCTCGTTCGGGTTGACGATATCGATCCCCTACGAGAAGGCGAACCCCTACCTCGATACGGTCACCGCGCACCGCACTTTCTTCTCGCGTCTACACCATTTCGTCCGGATGTCTCAGGCCTTCGTCATCTTTCCCGGAGGGATTGGAACCAGCTTGGAGCTCTTCATGGTGTGGCAGCTCCTCCAGGTCGGATTCCTGACCGAGCGGCCGGTAGTGCTCGTCGGAGAGATGTGGCGCGGACTAATCGAATGGATGCGCCGGGAAATGGTGTCACGACAATTGATGAATGCGAACGATCTCGATCTCGTGACCCTGGCGCCTTCAATCGACGAGGCGGTCGTG
>DASXTN010000017.1:0-3364 GCA_036505435.1 Thermoanaerobaculia bacterium
AGCGCGAAGTGGAGCTTGCGCAGGTTGTAGAACGGCACTGCGGTGAAGTAGTGGTGCTCGAGGTGGTACGCGGAGTAGAGGTACCAGAAGTCCCACCAGCGTGACGGGCGGATGACGCTTCCCCACTTGGCGGGGTCCTCCGGCACGATCGCATAGTGCTGACCGAGCCGGTTCAACGCGAAGGCGATCGGGAACACGAGGAAATACGGCACGACGTACACGCGGACCAAGACACCCCACCCGCCGGCGAGAAGGATTGCCGCCATCACGATGACGTGAAAGGCGATCGTCGCCCGGCGCTCCCAGGCGATCCGGCGCTGGAGACTCGGCGGATAGCTCGCCGTCTCCCGGCGCGCGGCACGGAAGTAGATCGGGAAGAGGGCCGGCGTGAAGTAGAGAAGCTTGTACCAGGCCTTGTTGATCTTCGGCGATAGATAGTGGCGCTTGGGATCGGCGATCGAGTCGCCGAGCTCGGCGTGGTGCGTCAGGTGCCAACGCGTGAACTGCAGCGCCGAGATCCCCGACGGAATGGCGTAGAGGATCGCGAGCGCTCGTTCAGCCGCGGGCCGTGGGCCGTTGAATACGGCGCGGTGCACCACTTCGTGCAGCAGCACTGTGAAGTTGAAGACCGTCCATCCGGCGACGATCGCCGCCGGGATCCAGACCCACGGCTGCGGGAAGATCCACGAAATCGCCGAGGCCGCGCCGAGGATCAGGAACTGCCGCGCCGCGATCGCCAGATGTCGAAGCGGGCTCTTGCGGTGGAGCTCCTTCAAGACGTCGTGCGGGACCTCCTTCGAGAGGCGATGTCGCAGCTCGCGCGAGGCCTTCGTCCAGTAGTGGTCTCCGCCGGCCGGGGGGTATTCCTCCGGACGGCTCGGGCTTTCAACGGGAACGGTGGCGCTCATCTGTTAGCCAGAAGAAAACCTCGAAGAGACCCTTCCTATTCTCTCAGAGGCCCAGGAAGATCCGGGCGATCGCGAAGTAGATGAAGAGGCCGGTCGCGTCCACCAACGTGGCGATCAGCGGGGCGGACATCACGGTCGGATCGATCTTGAGCAGTGTCGCCGCCATCGGAATCGACGCCCCGACGGCGTTCGCCCACGTGCAGATCACGAGGACGCTCACGCCGACCGTGAACGCGAGCGCGGTCGTCGAGCCCCACAGAAGAGCGCGTCCGAATCCGACGATCCCCAGGAGAAGCCCGAGGACGAGGCCGCTCCCCGCTTCCCGAACGAACACCCGGCCGAAATCGCGCAACCGGATCTCACCGACCGCGAGGCCACGCACGATGGTCGTCACCGTTTGCGAGCCGGAGTTGCCGCCGGTCCCGATCAGCAGGGGGATGAAAAACGAGAGCGCCACCACCTTCGCGAGCTCGTCCTCGAAGTGGCGGAGCACCGTGCCCGTCAGAGTCTCGGTGACGAAGAGCAGCAGCAGCCAGTTGAACCGAAGCCGTACGTTTCGGAACGGGCTCCGAGCGAAATAGCCTTCGGGCTCTTCCTCGGCCGAGACGCCGGCCATGTGAAGGACGTCCTCGGTCTGCTCCTCGTTCAGGACGTCGATGACGTCGTCCACCGTTACGATCCCCACGGGCCGGTTCTCCTCGTCCACGACTGGGATCGCGTACACGTCGTACTTCGAGACGAGCTTCGCGACCTCCTCCTGCGGTGTGTCGGTCCGCACGGTAGCGACGCGACGATCGAGCAACTCTCCGACCTTTCGATCCGGCGGCTGCGGGAGCAGTTTTCTCAACGTCACGGCGCCCACGAGGTGGCCCTCGCCGTCGAGCGCGTAGATCGTCTGGATCGTCTCGACCTCAGGATCGATTTTTTTCAGGTGCTCGAGGGTCTCTCCGACGGACCACTCCGGCCGGACCTTCGCGAACTTCTCGGTCATGAGCCGGCCGGCCGTGCCCGGCTCGTAGCGCAGCAGCCGCTTCGCTTCGGCGGCGTCGCGCGGCGACATCTTGCCGAGAAGGTTTTCCCGGCGTCTCTGGGAGACGTGCTCGAGCAGGAACACGACTTCGTCTCCCGGGAGCCGGTCGAGCTGAGCGCCGAGCTTGTCGAGGGAAGCCTGATGGAGCACGAGGCGCAGCGTTTCGCCTTTGAGCTCGGAAAGGACCGCCGCCCCCTGTTCGGGTGGAAGAACCTCGAAGAGGACGAGGCGGTCCTCTCGGGGAAGGTCCTCGAGCAGCTCGGCGACGTCCGCGGGATGAAGGTCCGCCACGGCCGCGGCGAGCTCGCTCGGCTTCTCGCGGATGAGCTCCTCGATGTCGGGAGCAATCAACTTGGCGAGGGACATCGCAGTTATTGTGACATCGAGGTTCGCGTGAACCATTCGAGGTTCGAGGTTCAAAACGAAAAGCCCCGCCGAAGCGGGGCTCATTCGTTTTCGACCGGGATCCGCTACTTCTTCGACGCGGGCTCGATCGACGCGACCTCGATCGTCATCTTTTCCTTGTCGGCCTTGCCCTTGACCGTGACTTCCTGGCCGGCCAGCTTGCCGGCTCCCTCCTGATCGGAAAGGACCCACACCTGCTTGTCGTCGGACGTGTAGAGGGCGTACTTGGCACCTTTCTCCTTCACGCACTTTGCGGCACAGGCGGCGTGCTCGGCTTTGGCTCCCTTGGCGCCACAGCCGGTGTCGGTGACCCATCCAGTCCAGGAGCCTTCCGTCGCGTCGCCGGCGAAGACGAAGGAAGCGAGGCCCACGACCACGGCGACGATGAGAATGCGAGAAATGGCTTTCTTCATGCGGTCTCCTTTCGCTTGTCCCGGAAGAGCCGGGACACGAATCCTAATACGGGCGAAGATCACTTTTGGATGAATCGGGCATCTTTCAACCTCCTGCGGGCCCTCTACCGGGCCGCCCTTGCCGCGGTCGATCCGCGCCGCGCGGTCGCCACCGCCCTCTCGCGCGGCGACGTCGTGAAGACGCTCCGGGCCGCGCGGAAGGTCGGCGTGTTCGCCGTGGGCAAGGCCGCCGACGCCATGTTCCGAGCGGCCTGGAGGCCGGGACGCGAAGGCCTCGTCGTTCTTCCTCGCGGCCATGCAGCGGCCCGCGGCCCCGACGTCCGGGTTCTGTTCGCCGCGCATCCGGAGCCCGATGCGTCGAGTGTCCGCGCCGCTCGAGAGTCCCTCCGCTTCTTTTCCCGATTTGGCCGGGAGGACGTTCTCCTGTGTCTGGTCTCCGGTGGCGCATCCTCTCTTCTCTGCCTCCCACGTCCGGGAGTCACGCTGAAAGAAAAGAAGCGCGCCATCCGCGCTCTCGTCCGCTCGGGAGCGCCGATCGCGGAGGTCAACCGCCTGCGGACCTCGCTGTCCGCGGTCAAAGGCGGGAAACTCGGCCGGGCGACGCGCGC
>DASXTN010000018.1:0-5352 GCA_036505435.1 Thermoanaerobaculia bacterium
ACTGAGGTCGTAGTTTAAGCCTGGACCGACCTCCGAGGAAGAGGTTACAAGGAAACCGGTCCGAAACAGCCCTAGATTACCGTTTCCCGAAGCACCTCTTCCAGGGTGGTGACCCCCTCCCGGACCTTTTGAAGTCCGGCCAGGCGGAGCGTAATCATGCCCTCCTCGATCGCCCGCCGCTTCAACTCGATCGAAGAGGCCCCCGTCAGGATCATGTCCCGGATCTCGTCGGAGAAGAGGAGGACCTCGAAAAGGCCGATTCTCCCTTTGTAGCCGGTGTGCTTGCACCTCTCGCAGCCGCGGCCCCGCTTTATCTTCAGGGCCTTGACCTCGTCCGGCGCAAAACCCACCTGGATCAGGATTTGAGGCGAAGTATCGACTTCCTCGGCGCAATTCGTACAGACCTTGCGCACGAGCCGCTGGGCGGCAATGCAGTTGATCGACGTGGCGACGAGGAAAGGCTCGATCCCCATGTTCATGAGACGGTTGACGGTCGAAGGCGCGTCGTTCGTGTGCAGCGTCGAAAGGACGAGGTGGCCGGTCAGCGCCGCCTTGACTGCGATCTCCGCGGTCTCGAAGTCGCGGACCTCGCCCACTAGGATGATGTCGGGGTCCTGCCGGAGGAAGGATCGCATCGCCGAGGCGAAGGTCAGCCCGATCTGCTCCTTCATCTGGACCTGATTGATACCGGCGAGGTTGAACTCGATCGGGTCTTCGGCCGTCAGGATGTTGACGGCCGGATCGTTCAGCTGTGCGATCGCCGAGTAGAGCGTGTTGGTCTTGCCGGATCCCGTCGGCCCGGTGACGAGCACGATTCCGTACGGTTTGTCGATCGCCTCCTTGAAGCGGCGCAGCGGCTCCTGGTCGAAGCCGAGCTGCGTCATGTCGAGCTGCAGGCGGGACTTGTCGAGCAGCCGCATGACGACCTTCTCGCCGAAATGCGTCGGAACCACCGAGACGCGCAGGTCGAGGTCGCGCGTCCGCTCTTCGACGCGAAGACGAATCTTGATGCGGCCGTCCTGCGGGAGGCGCTTCTCGGAGATGTCGAGCTTCGCCATGATCTTCAGGCGCGAGATGAGCGGGTCGCGCGTGCGCATTGGAAGCGACATGATGTTGTGGAGGATCCCGTCCACGCGGAAACGGACGCGGAACTCCTTCTCGTAGGGCTCGACGTGGATGTCCGACGCGCCGGACTTGAGGGCCTCGATCAGGATCAGGTTCGAGACTTTGATGATCGGCGCGGACTCCGACGACTTCGCGAGGTCGATGAGGTCGATCTCCTGACCCTCCTCGCCCCGGACGACGTCCACGTCGCCCATGTCGAAGCCCGTGATCTCGTCCATGTTCATCTCGGAGAGGCCGACGCTCGCCATGTCGTCGATCGTCAACGCCGAGCTCATGAGGTCGTCGAGCTGGCCGTCGGTCGGCGCCGCGCCCGTCGTCGCCCCCTTCGGACGCTCCTTCAGCACGACCGAGCGCGGAGTACCGTAGTGCTTGTCGATCGCGCGCCGAAGAGAGGCCTCCGAGGCGACGACAGGCTCGACGTTGTATCCGGTCATGAACTTGATGTCGTCCATGGCGAAGACATTGGTCGGATCGGACATCGCGATCGTCAGCGTCGCGCCGGTCTTGTTGACCGGGAGAACGCCGTACTTCCGCGCGACTTCTCCCGGGACGACCTTGATCACCGCCGGGTCGATCTCGAAATGCGCGAGGTCGATCGAGGGAACCCCGAACTGCTGGGAGAGGGTCTCGGTGATGTCCTGTTCCGAGACAGCCCCGATGCGAATCAGTGCCTCCCCGAACTTGCCGCCTTCGTCGCGCTGCGACTTCAATGCGGCATCCACCTGCTCGGGCGTGACGAGCTTCGCCTTGATGAGGAGATCGCCCAGTTTTACGACCATGGAGAGCGACACAGGGTAAGGCTTTGGCGCGATTCTGTCAAAAGGGAAGACACCCAGGGAATTTCCGCTACTCCTTTTCGATCGCCTTCAACTTCCCGACCAACGTACCGATCTTCAGCTTGGACTTGATCTGCACGGGCACCTTCTTTCCGTCGTCGGTCAGCCAGAGGATCAGCGTCTTGCCCTTGCCGAGCAAGCCCTCGGACGGGCTCTTCGGCTCGACCCGAATCGTCTTGAAGGTCCCTGCGGGCGTCGTGATCGTCTCCCGGCCCTGCACGATCACGGAGAGCGGAAAAAGGTGGCGCGACACGACAGTGAGCTCGACCGGCTCCCGACCGTCGAGATCGAGCAACCGCATGTAATAGAGGGACGAGAGCGAGTCGAGCGTGGAGTCCTCGATCCCGATCGGCTTCCCATCGCGATAGGCGAGCTTCTTTTCGTAATCGAACTCGATCAAGTCGTCGCGAACGCGCTTCCCTTCGACCGTGTGTTTCTCGAACCGCATCGATCGGAAAGTCTTCGGGTCGATCCATGACGCAAGGTAGTCACGCACGAGAAAGATCTTCGAGAGGAACTCCCCCGAGATCGCTGACATCTCGAATTTATACGCGGGCTTGCCGTCGAGCTGTGTCTCCTTCGCCGACAGCGTGAGCTCGCCGCCCGAGGCGCCCAGGACCGACATCGCGTAGCGGAGCGTCTCACCCAGGAAGGCGGGACGTCCGTCGAGCTTCGGTTGAGCGCGGGCGACCCGACCGACGGAGAGCGTCAAGAGAAACGCAGACAGGAAAAGACGACCCGATTTCAAGCGTGGGAGAAAACGAGGACGGTGGGGGAATCGTTCCCCGCAATGCGGAAAGCAAGAGATCCCTCGCTTCGCTCGGGACTCCCGCGAGCCCTCGGAGTCACGCTGCAATCACCTCGAGCGCCTTGCGGGCGACCTCTTCGGCACCCGTTTTTGCATCGTAGCGCACTGCCGAACCGGGTCGACGGTACGGTCCGTTGCGTGCCGGATCCGTCGGGCCGAACAGCGCGAGCGTCGGGACGCGGAGGGCGTCGGCCAGGTGCAGAGGTCCGGTGTCGCCGGCGACGAAGAGCGACGTTTTCGCGACGACGCGCGCGAGTCCGGGGAGAGTCAGTGGCGGCAAGATGCGCGCGAGTGGAAGGAGTCCCGAAAGGCGCCGAACCCGCTTCTCGTCGCCGGGGCCCCACGACAGAACGGGAGCGAGTCCTCCTGTCGACGAAAGCAGAGCCGCGAGCGCGGCGAATCGCTCCTCACCCCACGTCTTTTCGGAACGTCTTGCCCCGGGGTGGTAGAGCGCGAAGGGTCGCGGCTGCTCGGCGAGAAACGCGTCGGCCTCCGGCGTGGGGCGACCGAGAAGGAAGCGCGCGTCGGGGGAGCGGTCCGCAACCGGGATCCCGGCGGCCTCCGCGAGAGCGAGGTTTCGATCCACGACGTGCCCGCCGGAGAGCGGCCGGACCGGCCGGTCGCACAGGACGGCCGAGGAGGGTTCTTTCCGATCGCCCGCGGAAAAGCCGATGACCGGCGCGCCTGCGGAGCGTGCGATCAAAGCGGACTTCCAGAGTCCCTGCGCATCGATCGTCGCATCCGGGGTGAGATCGCGAAGCTCGCGAACGAGTGATGAGATCTCCGAAGACGTACTCCGTGAGAGGAGCCGGCGGCGCCACTGCTTCGTGTCGGCGATCACGACCCGATCGACGTTCGGGTTGCTTTCGAGGAGATCGCTGTAGGCGGCCTCGACCACCCAGAAGACCCGGGCGCCCGATCGACGGGCATTTGCCGCGATCGGCAGCGTGTGGACTACATCACCCAGCGACGAGAGGCGGACGATCAGGAGTCTCATTGGACAGGCGACTTGCGAATCTTTTCGATCAACTCCGTCGTCGCGTGGCCCTTCGGATCTCCGACGATCACCGTCCTTCCTCCGTATCGCCGAACCACGTCGCGCTCGGGCACCGACTCGCTCGTGTAGTCCGTCCCCTTCGCGTGCACGTCCGGGCGGATCTCGTCGAGCAACGCCGCTGGAGAATCCTCTTCGAAGACGACGACTGCGTCGACGCATCCGAGCGCCGCGACGATCTCCGCCCGTTCGCCGGCAGGAACGATCGGACGCCCCGGCCCTTTGGACCGGGAAACTGAGGCGTCCGAGTTGACGGCCACAACGAGCCAGTCGCCTTCGCCTCGCGCCGCTTCGAGATAGCGCACGTGTCCCGCGTGAAGGAGATCGAAGCCGCCATTCGCGAAGACCACGCGATGGCCCGCCTCTTTCTCGCGCGAGGCAAGACGGGAGGCTTCCGATCGCGAAACGATCTTCTCCGTCGAGGAGCGGACGGCGCCCATCACGCCGTGAGCGTTCGGTCGGACGCGATCGCTTGCGCGAGCTCGTCGGCCGACGTCGTTGCCGTTCCCACCTTCATGACGACGACGGCGCCCGCGAAATTCGCGAGCAGCGCGGCCTCGAGCGGCGAGGCGCCCGACGCCAGCGCGAGAGAGAAGGTCGCGAGGACCGTGTCGCCGGCCCCGGTGACGTCGGCGACCTGGTCGGTTCCGTGCACGGGGATGAGCGTCGGACGGCTCGCGCCGTCGAAGAGAGCCATGCCCCGAGAACCGCGGGTCACGAGCAGGGTGCGACAGCCGATCCGCCGACGCAAGCGATCGCCCGCCGCCGCCAGCCGCTCCGCGGAGTCTCCGAGCGTCTCCCCCGAGGATTCCTCGAGCTCCTCCTCGTTCGGCGTGGCCGCGTCCACGCCGGAGTAGCAATCGAGCGTGTGCCGGGAGTCGAGGGTGAGCGGAGCGCCGGGCGGCAGACTCGCTCGCAGGGGTGCGACGACATCCGGCGAGATCGCGCCGTAGCCGTAATCGGAAAGCACCCCGGCATCGGCGGACCTGGCCGCGCGAGTCAGCTTCTCGAGGAGCCGATCCCGCCACGGAACATCCTCCGGTAGCCGGCCCTCGAGGTCGTACCGAACGACCTGCTGCTTGATCGAGTGCGCCGCGCCCGCGAGCACTCGCGTCTTAGTCGGCGTCCGATAGCCTCGGACCTCCAGCAGTCCGTCGGTCGGGATGCCCCGGTCCTGGAGAATCGCGATGAGACTCGCGCCGGCAGCGTCGTCACCGACCGCCCCGACCGGGAGCGGTGTCCCTCCGAGAGCACGAACGTTCGCTGCCGTGTTGCCGGCCGCGCCGGGGAGGCTCTCTTCCTTCCAGAAGCGGAGGATCAGCACCGGTGCCTCCCGGCTGATCCGCTTGGGATGACCGAAAACGAAGCGGTCGAGGACGTAGTCTCCCGCCACGAGCAAGCGCCTTCCGGCGAAGGAGGACACGAGCGCGAGCAGGCGCTCCTTCGAGACCGGAAGAGTCATCGGCGCTATATAATGACGCGGTTTTCGGTCAACCGATGCTCGACTCTCAGGTTCTCGTCTTAAACCG
>DASXTN010000019.1:0-11180 GCA_036505435.1 Thermoanaerobaculia bacterium
TCTAGCCGATGCCGTACTTCTGGATGCGAGAGTAGAGCTGCGAGCGCGTGATTCCCAGGAGCCGGGCCGCGAGGGCTTTGTTGTTCCGAGCGTCCTTCAGCGCGTTCGCCACGAGATTTCGTTCGACGTCCTGAAGGCTCTGACTGGACGCCAGCGCCGGCGACGCTGTGCCCTTGCCGTTTCCGGCGCGCGGCGGCGGCAGGTGTTCGGCGGTGATGAGGCCCCCCTCGCAGAGGATGATCGCCCTCTCGATCGCGTTGCGCAGCTCGCGCACGTTCCCCGGCCAGGAGTAGGCGAGCAGCACGTCGCGGGCCTGCTTCGAGATCCCGGCGCAGGGTCTGCCCACGGTCTTCCCGATCTCCTCGACGAAGGCTTCCGCGAGCGGAAGGATGTCTTCCTTCCTCTCGCGGAGCGGCGGCAGCGCGATCTCGAAGACGCGCAGGCGATAGTAGAGGTCCTCACGGAGCTCGCCGCGGGTCAGCGCCGCGGAGAGGTCGCGATTGGTGGCGGCGATGATGCGGACGTCGGCCTTCTGGACGCGCGACCCGCCCAGCCGCTGGAACTCCCGCTCCTGCAGCACGCGCAGGAACTTCGCCTGGACCGACGAGGACATCTCGGCGACTTCGTCGAGGAAGAGCACGCCATCGGCGGCCTGTTCGATCTTCCCGGCGCGGGACTGCAGAGCCCCCGTGAAGGCGCCGCGCTCGTAGCCGAAGAGCTCCGACTCGAGGAGCTGCTCGGGAAGCGCCGCGCAGTTGATGGCGAGAAAGGGCTTGCTCGAGCGCGTGGAGGCCGCGTGGATCGCTCGCGCCACGACCTCCTTCCCGGTGCCGGACTCCCCCGTCAGAAGCACCGTCGTGTCCGTCGGCGCAACCTTGGAGACGAAATCGAGCACTTCGCGCCAGCTCTTCGAGTTCCCGATGATCTGTCGCGGACCACCGAGATACGCGGCGAGCTGTTCCATCAGGGCGGCGATGCGTCCCTCGAGCCGCTGCGCCTCCTCGCGCGCCTCTGCCGCGATCCGCGCCTCCTCCGCCAGTTTCTCGTGCGAGAGTACGAGCGCGACCTGGTCCGCGATTCGGCGGGCGATGTCGGCGTCCTCCTCCCGATACTGGCCGACCGTCTTCGAGAGGAAGTTCAGGCCCCCGACGATCTCCCCCTCCAGCCGCACGGGCACCCTCAGGAGGGCTCGCATGCCCTCCTCTTTCATGACGTCGTACTTCGCGCCGCAGCACCGGGATTCCTGCCGCAAGTCCCGAACGAGGAAGAAGCTCCAGTCGGTGTCCGCGTGGGGATCCCCCTCGATGCAGATTGTCTCGGGCATGTCCGGAACGCGTTCTCCCGTATAGGCGTGGATCCGAACCGTCTTCCGGTCCTCCGAGAACAGACCCAGCGCCATCCGGTCGTGCGGCAGGATCCCGCCGACGGCGACCGACAGTTGATCGAAGACGTCGCGGATGTCCAGAGCCTTCGATAACGTCGGCAGCAGCGCCTCGAGCGCCTCGCTCCGGCGCCGCCGCTCTCGCTCCTCGCGGAAGAGCCGATCGTGCTGGACCGCCAGAGCGACCAGGTCCGCGATGGCGAGCACCGCGGGCTCGTCCTCCGCCCCGAAAACGCCGGCCCGAGACGAGGCGAACCAGATGCTCCCGAGCGGGTGAGCCGCCGGCAGCAGACAGGTCATCAACGACCGGCAGTCGAGGTTCTGGATCCGGTGGTCGAGCAGGAAGGAAGAGTCGAGAATCGTCCGGACGTCGGAATGCCGAAAGACTTTGCCCGTCTCGTTCAGACGCAGACCGGGCGAGATGTCGGACCGGCGATACTGGCCGATCTCCTCCGTCTTGGCGTCCCCGGCCACGGCGAAGGCGGAGAAGATCACGTTCTCCAGATCCTCGAACGGGACGTCGGGGTCGAGCACCACACTGACGCCCATGACTTCGAACGGCAGCATCTGCCGCGCCGCCTCGGCGACGCGCGCGAAGACGTCCTTGAGGTCGAGGCTCTCGGCCACGGCCCGCGCGATCGACGAAAGGGCGAGGCCGAGCCTCTCCTCGCGAGAGGCCGGTGGGCTGGCGAGAGCAGGGTTCATGGCTTCCACAAGTCCTATTCTAGACAACGAATTCCAGGCCACTGGGTTTCGATCCCTGGCCCGCTGCGCCGAGGCCCATTCTCAGCCCGTCATCCCGAGCCCTTCGGCTTCGCTCAGGGCATGCTCCGCGAAGGATCCCCCGCCTCGACACGGGACCAGTGCGGAATACCTCGCGGCGCGCAGCGTCCCCGTTTGAAAACTCTCGGCGCCGGTCGCGAAGCGACCGCCTGCGCCGAAAGCCGCCGTCCTGCCGAGCCGCTCGCCGGTGCCGAAGGCAGGTCCCTCGCAAGCGCGAGCGACGGTCTACCGCTCCACAAACTCCTTCAACCGACCGAGAGCCCCATCCACTGCACCGAGATCCGTTCGAGGCTCCGACCGGCCGCCCGCAGTCTTTCCCTTTCGAGATCCCAGATTCTCTCTCGGCCCATCCGGCGGCCCCGCACGAGGCTGGCGTTCGAGAGCACGTGCAGGTGCTTCGTCACGCCCTGCCGCGTCATGCCGGTGCCGGCCGTGAGACGCACGATCGACATCGGCCCCCTCGCGGCGATCCGGGTGACGATCTGAAGGCGGGTCTCGTCGCCGAGCGCGGCGAATATCGGCGCCGAGCCCGTGAGCGGCGCTCTCCTGCCCCGCACGCTACGCCGCTGGGCTGACATATCGCCGGATCGATTCCATCTGCGCCGCCCACCCTTCGTCGTTTCCCCGGTACGCCTCTTTCCGCCGAGCGACCGGAATCCGATCAAAGCCGGACTCGACGACCGTGAGCATCGTGCCTCCGTCGACCTCTTCCAGCTCGAACGTAACGAGCGTCGTCGGTTCGGAAGCGTAGTCGGCGCCGGGCTCGATCGCATGCGGGTGCCAGCGCCACGAGAGCAGCCGCTCGGGCTCCATCCTGTCGATCGTCACCTCCCACGTGACGTGCTCATAGCCCTTGTGGGTGACCGGCGCCCGTAATCGAGCGCCCGGCGCGAAGGTGTCCGTCAGCGCGACGCCGAACCACTCGCTGAACTCCTGAGCACTCGTCAAGGCGCGCCACACCCGCGATCGGGGCGCGCGGAGCAAGACCTTCTTCTCGATGCGATCGGTACTTGCAGCGGGTCATCGGCAACCTCCCGGTTGCCAATACGATCACAGCGAAACTTGAAAGGCAACCGTAAGGTTGCAGCCCCCGAGAGCCAACCGCTGGACCTAGGAGGCAAAGGGGGGACAGGTCTCAAAAAGTGCGACTCTCGGCCAAACTCAAACATTTGCAGACCTGACCTCTGGTCGCTGCGCCGGTTACGTCAGATCTCGTGACCCGCGGAAAGCCGATAGGATGGGCGATCTTGCGGAGGGAGATCCCGTGCTTCTGAACGCCGCCGTTCTGTTGCTCGCTGCCGTCGCCCGATCGAGCGACGGCGTGCCGATCCATTACACCGATCAGGGCAAGGGAGAACCCGCGCTCGTATTCATCCATTGCTGGACCTGCGACCGCCATCTCTGGGACGCCCAGGTTTCCGCCTTGGCCAAGGATCATCGGGTGGTCGCTCTCAATCTGGCCGGCCACGGCGATTCCGGGAGGGGGCGCAGGGATTGGACGATCCCTGCCTTCGGAGACGACGTCAAAGCCGTGGTCGAGAAGCTCGGCTTGAAGAAGGTCGTTCTCATCGGAAGCTCCATGGGCGGCCCGGTGATTCTCGAGGCGGCGCGGAAGCTGGGAGACCGCGTGGTCGAGCTCGTCCCGGTCGACACCTTGACGAACGTTGAGGAGAAGACGCCTCTGGCGCAGATCGACGCCGTCATCCGGCAGTTCCAAGCGGACTACAAGGGCGAGACGACGAAGTACGTCAACCAATACCTCTTCTCTCCGACGACGCCGGCCGCCGTCAGACAGAGTGTGCTCGCCAAAGCCACCTCCGCGCCGCCCGAGATCGCGATCGCGGTCTTACGCGCCGCCATGGAGTACGATCCCATCCCTGCCCTGCGCGAGATCAAGGTCCCGATCCGCGCCATCAACTCCGACCTCCGTCCGACCAACCTCGAGGCGAACCTCAAGTACGCGCCGCAATTCGACGCGGTCATCATGAAGGGCGTGGGCCACTACCCGATGCTGGAGGATCCGGCGCGCTTCAACGAGCTCCTGGCCGAAGCGGTGCGTAAAGCCAAGAAGTAGCGACGAGGGGTCAGGTCTAGAAAAGTGCGACTCTCGGCCAAACTCACACATTTGCAGACCTGACCCCTGGTCGCTCGGGCAGCGAGATAGCCGTCCACCAGAGGCGCGCCGTCCACCGACCCGACCACCAGAGGCAAGCCCACGGCATTAGGGAACACCGTCCGCAGGACGGCGGTAACGAGGACTCGCGGCAGTCGACAACGCTGGCCAAAGGCCGGTGGTCAATGCTCAGCAGCAGGCAACGCCCAGCGGTGCTGTCGCGAATCGGCCCACCGCGAACCGATGGCCGAAGCGCGGCGGCTCCCCGCGACCCCAGGGATCGTGTTCCGCCGCAAAGCGAAGCCGCTCCGCGAGAGGGGGGTGGCTGTAGAGCCAGAATCGGATGAAAGGACTCGGTGCGGGATCGTCCAGGCTGACCTCTCCCAGGACTTGGAACGCCTGCGCGGCCACGCGCTGAGAATCCGGCACGATCCGGTGGATCGCCTCGAGGGCGAACACGTCGGCCTCATGCTCTTGGCCGCGGCTGTAGGCATTGACGACGGGAAGCGCCAGCTCCGAGCCAACCGCAAGAACAAGCAGCAGCAGGGGGAACGAAGCCCAGTCCGAGAGACTTCGGATTCCCCACCCGCGCGAGGCGTCCCGCCCAAGGATGCGCGTCAGAACCGCGGCGGCGATCGCGAGGAGCACGAAGAGGAGCGCCCAGAGAAAGACGATCGTCCTCGGAATGTGGCGCAGGACGTAGTGTCCCAGCTCGTGCGCGAAGACGAAGAGCGTCTCCGGCACGGTCATCCGCTCGATCGTCGTGTCCCAGACGACCACGCGCTTGGAGGCGCCGAGTCCCGTCACGAAGGCGTTCAGGGCCCGGTATTTCGCGCTCGCGTTCATCTCGAACATCCGGTCCGGAGGGATGCGCACACCGACGCTCGCGGTGAGACGCTCGATCGAGTCCGCGAGCTCCGGATGTCTCGGGCCGAGCCGCTCGAAGCGGAAGAAAAGCGGGTCGAACGCGACGGGGGCGAGAAAGATCAGAAACACCAGAATCGGAAACAGCGCCAGCCAGAAGAGGAGCCACCATCGGCGGGGGCTGCGGCGGAGGATTGCGTAGAGGAGCCAGACGATCGGAATCCCCACGGCCGTCGCGACGAGGAGCTCCTTCGCCCTATCCCAGAGCCAGGACCCCCAGCCCTGCACGGATTGCTCGTAGAGGAGCCACACGCGGTGGCGGAGGATCGCGGGAGGCAGCTCGAGGAGGGACTGCGTCAGGAGAAAAAGGGGGAGGAACACTGATGCCTGGAGGAAGCGCCGCTTCGAAAACGCTTCCGCCCGATCGCGGAATCGGACGGCGACGCGTAGCCTCAGTAGGAGGACGAGGACGAGCACACTCCAGAAGAACCCGGCGAAGTGCAGCCGGTAGCGGGCGCGCGCAAACGCGACGGCCTTCGCGTATTTCTCGGGGGACAACGTGTAACCGGAGGAGGCCAGCGCGGCGCCGAGCGCGGGCTTGGGAGTCGGAGACACCGGCGGGGGCGGAACTCCAGCCGTTGGAGCGACGGCGAGCAGACAAGCGCCCAGGAGAATGCAAGCCGATCGCCGGTGCATCGCGGAAGCCTAGCAGCCTGCGCCGCGTTGGCGACGACTTCTCCTTCATCGCCAACAACCGGGTCGATAACCTGCGAGACGGAACGATCGTCGATCCTTCCAGGCTCCAGCCCAGCCGAATCGGCGTCGTGGCCGGACGGACGAGTTGCACCGGGCTGCGAACTGGGATTAGCTCGGCCGTGTGTTCATCGGCCACTACGGCGTGTCCTTCGCGTCGAAACCGCTCGCCCCGCGCCTGTCGCTGGGCTGGCTCTTCCTCGCCGTCCAGCTTCTCGACATCCTCTTCTCGATCTTCGTGCTCCTCGGCATCGAGAAGATGCGCATCGTCCACGGCTTCACGGCCTACAACCCGTACGACCTCTACTGGATGCCGTACTCGCACAGCCTCGTGGGCGCGCTCGCCTGGTCGCTCCTCGCCGCTTGCGCATGCCTGGCGGCGACGCGTCGCTGGCGGCCTTCCGAGCGCCGCATGGCGGCCGTCGTTTTCGGCACGGCCGTCTTCTCCCACTTCGTGCTCGACGTGCCGGTGCACACGCCCGATCTGCCGCTCGGCTTCGGCGCCGGCTCGCCGCGGATCGGCCTAGGACTCTGGAACCACCCGGTCGTCACGACCATCCTCGAGCTCGCCGTGCTCGTCGCGGGAGGGATCATCTACCTGCGAGCGACGAGGGCGAAGAGCCGCGCGTATGCCGTTACGACGGTCGTTTTCGGAGCTGTCCTGGTCGTCCTGACGATCGGGACCCGGTTCCAGCCCGACCCGGCGAGCGGCCACGCGTTCGCGATCCGCGCATTGGTTTTCTACGTGGTTCTGGCCGTCGCCGCCGGCGTCGTGGGCCGCGGCCGACCGATGCGAGAGCCGCCTTCGGGTAGGCTCGTCCAGCCGAAAGGAGCCTGAGCATGGGGAAGAAGGATCCGCGCATCGACGCCTATATCGCCAAGTCCGCCGATTTCGCGAAGCCCATCCTGAAACATTTGCGGGAGCTCGTTCACGAGGGCTGCCCGGATGTGGTAGAGACCATCAAGTGGGGCAGCCCCACCTTCGAATACCACGGCATCCTCTGCGGGATTGCCGCGTTCAAGGCCCACTGCGCGTTCGGATTCTGGAACCGCGCTCTGAAGATTCCGGGCTCGATCCCGGACGCGGCGATGGGTCAGTTCGGCCGGATCACGTCCCTATCGGACCTGCCCAGCGACAAGGTCATGCTCGGCTGGATCAGGGAAGCCGCGCGGCTGAACGAGACCGGCCAGAAGCTCGGTCCCATGGCGCGGAAGGCCCACAAGCCGCTCCCGGTTCCGAAGGAACTCACGGCCGCGCTGAAGAAGAAGGCGGGCGCGACGGCCAAGTTCAACGCATTCAGCCCCAGCCAGCAGCGCGACTACTCCGAATGGATCCTCGAGGCGAAGACCGACGAGACCCGCAGCAAGCGCCTCGCGACTGCCGTCGAATGGATCAGCGAGGGCAAGCCGAGGATGTGGAAGTACTTGAAGGGGAAGAAGGGGTAGGACGTCTCTCCCTCTTCCCCGTTCTTCGCAGTGCATGAATGCATGCCTGACCCCAGGTGTTCCCTGAGGAACCGCCCCGCAGCGTTACACCCCCGCCCGGGCCGGAGAAGAAGAAGCAAGAGCGCTGCGTAACTTAGAGCGGCGACCGGCGTCGCTCTTTCTATGAAGGCTGTAGACCGACTCCATCCTAACCATGTAGAATGTCTACATGGTTGAGCCACGCGAGCCATACAAGAACCCGATCGAGCTGCTCCAGGGGACTCTGGACCTCCTGGTCCTCCAGACGCTGACGTGGGCGCCTCAACATGGGTACGGCATCGCGCACGCGATTCGGGCGGGTTCGCGGGAGGCGCTCCAGGTGGACACGGGCTCGCTCTACCCCGCGCTGCACCGGCTGGAGCGGGAGGGGGCGGTGGCGTCGGAATGGAAGACGTCGGAGAACAAGCAGCGGGTGAAGGTCTACCGGCTGACGGCGGCGGGTCGGAAGAAGCTGACGCAGGAGCGCTCGCGCTGGGATCGGCTCATGGAAGCGATGGCCGGGGTTCTGGACGCGACGAAGGCGCCGAGCGAAGCATGAAGCTCTTCCTCCCCTTCTGGAGCCGGCGCCGCCGCGAGCGAGAGCTCGACGAGGAGATCGAGGCGCATCTTTCGATGGCGATCGCGGATCGCATGGCGCGAGGCGAGACGGCCGAGGACGCCGCCGCCAACGCGCGGCGCGAGCTCGGCAACGAGGCGCTCGTCAAGGAGACGACGCGGGCGCAGTGGGGCTCGGGCTCGCTCGAGCGGCTCCTCCAGGACATGCGTTACGGTCTGCGGATCCTGAGGCGCTCGCCAGGCTTCACCGCTGTCGCGGTCGTCACGCTCGCCCTCGGCATCGGCGCGAACACGGCGATCCTCTCGGTCGTCAACGCGATCCTGCTCCGCCCCCTCGGGTACGCGGATCCGGACCGTCTGGTCGTTATGCTTCACAAAGGCCGCAACCCCGTCGCCCCGGCAAACTTCCTCGACTGGAGGGCGCAAAGCCGCTCGTTCGAAAGCATGGGCGCGGCGGAGGTCTGGTCGGCGAACCTCACGAGTGGAGGCACTCCCGAGAAGCTCTCGGCTCTGAGGATGACGCCGGAGATTCTGCCGACGCTGGGAGTCCAACCGCTCATGGGACGGTTCTTCCTTCTCTCGGAGGACGAAGCGGGAAGGGACCACGTGGTCCTCCTCGCGCACGGACTCTGGAAGCGCCGCTTCGGCGGTGATCCCAACGTCATCGGCAAACCGATTACGCTGAACGGCGAGCCCTACGCCGTGATCGGTGTGATGCCGCCCGGCTTCATCTTTGCGCCGTTCTGGTCGACGGGGTCCGAGATGTGGGCGCCGCTCGACCTGCGCGCACGCGCCGCGAGCCGCGAGAGCTCGAGCCTTCGCGTCTTCGCGCGTCTGAAGAAGGACGTTCAGCTCGCCGCGGCGCGCCAGGAAATGGCGGCGATCACGGCCACGCTCGAGCGCGAATTCCCGGGGACGAACCGAGACGTCCAGGTCATCCCGCTGCAGGAGAAGGTCGTCGGCGGCGTTCGCCCGGCCCTCCTCGTGCTTCTCGGCGCGGTCGGATTGGTGCTGTTGATCGCATGCACTAACGTCGCCAACATGCTGCTCGCGCGCTCCTCCGCGCGGCAAAAGGAGATCGCACTGCGGGCCGCCCTCGGAGCCAGCCGGGGCCGAACGATCCGGCAGCTCCTGACCGAGTCGCTCGTGCTCGCGCTCGCGGGTGGAATCGCCGGGGTGGCGCTCGGCGCGTGGAGCCTGCGCATCCTCGTCGCTCTTGCTCCCCCGTTTTTTCCGCGGCTCTCGGACATCCGGCTCGATCCGCGAGTCCTCGTCGCCACCTTCCTCCTGTCGCTCCTGACGGGCGTAGCGTTCGGGCTCGTGCCCGCGTTGCAGGCGTCGAGCGTGCACCTGCAGGACGCGCTCAAGGACGTTGGCGCCGCGGGCTCCGGGCGCGAGGCCCGTACGATGCGCTGGATCTTCGTCGCCGCGGAGGTCGCGCTCGCGATCGTCCTCCTGGTCGGCGCCGGGCTCATGGTACGGAGCTTCGTCGCCCTTCGAAAGATCGACCCCGGATTCGACCCGCGCGGCGTCGTCACGATGGAGGTCTCCGTCGCGGGAACGCGGCAGGCGGAGATCGGTCGGCGCCCCGTCCTCTACAAGGAGATCCTCGAGCGCTTCGCGGCCGTGCCCGGAGTGCGCGCGGCGGGCGCGATCAACCACATCCCGATCGCTGGCGACATCTGGGGCTGGCCCTACGTGATCGAGGGCCGGCCAATCCCTCGACCGGGCGAATCGCCCGTGGCTGCGTACCGCGCGGTCATGCCGGGATATTTCAGGACCATGCGGCTTCCGATCCTGCGCGGGCGCGACGTCGCCCCGACCGACACGCTCGGCGCGTCGGGAGTCGTTCTGGTCAACGAGTTCCTCGCCAGACGCGTCTGGCCGGGTCAGGACCCGATCGGCAAACGCATCGCGCTCGACGGCCCAGACGACAACCCCTCCTGGCTCACCGTCATCGGCGTGGTGAAGAATGCGGTCCAGAGCAACTGGTCCACGGACCCGGATGACGAGGTCTACTTGTCTCTCTTGCAGAGGCGGGCGCTCATCGAGTCGCCTCACCCCCAGGAGGCTTACGTCACGTTCGTCGCGCGGACGGACGGGGATCCGGCGACGCTGGTGCCGTCGCTGCGCGCGGCGGTGTGGGGCATCGACCGGACGCTTCCGATCTCCGAGGTGCGCACGATGCAGGAGATCGTCTTCCACGCGAACGGCCGCGCGCGCTTCCAGACGCTGTTGCTCGCCGCGTTCGCGGCCGTGGCGGCACTGCTCTCCGCGGTCGGCATCTATGGCGTCATGAGCTACGCGGTGTCGAAGCGGACTCGCGAGATCGGCGTGCGGATGGCGCTCGGCGCGGATCCCGGCGACGTGCTGCGGCTGGTGGTTGGCCAGGGCATGGCAGTCGCAGTCGCGGGAGCCGGAGCGGGACTCCTCGCGGCGCTTCTGCTGACCAGACTGATTTCGACCCTGCTCTACGGCGTCAAAGCGACCGACCCGATGACGTATGCCGGGGTCGCGGCACTGCTTCTCGCGATCGCGCTCCTCGCGAGCTATCTCCCTGCCCGCCGCGCCGCCCACATCGACCCGATGCGAGCACTGCGAGCGGAATAGATCTCCCGCCGGGAGAGGGGGAAGGTAGGGGCGGCCGCAAGGGCCGCCCCTACCACGCTCGGGATGACAGATCTCTAACCTGGGTCGTCCGCGGAGGGTCCGTAGATGGAGGGGACCTTCGCACCCATGGGCCTCAGGTAGCTCGAAAGCTGACCGCGATGGTGAATCGCGTCGAACAGGAATCCGAACAGCATGTCTCCCAGCGGTGCTTCCCACGCGACGTTCCCGTCCATCTTGAACTGCGCGTTCCGGTCCCACGCGGCGTCGTCCATCCGGGCGAGCCGGTTCTCGATCTCATCGGCGTTGCGCTCGAAGGTCGCGACCGACTCCTCGAGGGACGCGGGCGCGGGTCTTGCGACGTAGTTCACCTCCGATTTGTCGATGAGCTCGCACGCGTCCCCCCATTCGCTGGCGATCAGCCAGACGAGGTCTTTCGCCGAGGTCGACCTCGGGTGCGGGCAATACGCACACTGATCCGGCGGCACGGCTCGCAGGACGCGGACGAACTTCGGCTTTTCGGCCTTAAAGCATTCCGTGAAGTGCTCTCGACTGCTTTTCATGGGCTCTCCTTCCGACTTCGCCGGATGATCTCCCACATTCTCGTCCAGCTTCAAGGGATCGCGCCGCTCGCCTGGC
>DASXTN010000020.1:0-4189 GCA_036505435.1 Thermoanaerobaculia bacterium
CTCGCGCGGGAGAGCCGCGACCTCTACCCCGACTGGAGCGACGCGCTCCGCCAGGAGACCGGGCTCGACATCGGATGGCGGCCGACGGGGGTCCTGCGCTGCGGAACCCCGGATTTCCTGGAGCGCTTCCGCTGGCAGCGCGACGCGGGTTTCCCGCTCGACTGGTTGGATGGTCCCGAGATCGCCCGCCGCTCGGCGGGACGCGTCGGGCCCGCCTTCCGGCAGGCGCTTTTCTTTCCTTCCGATTCGGTCGTCGCCAGCCGGCTGCTCGTGCGCGCGCTCAAACGCTCGCTCGAGATGCGCGGCGTCCCCCTTCTCGAAGGAGTTCCGGTGACACGGTTTCGCGTGGCCGCCGGTATCTGCAACGGCGTGGACACGCCGGCCGGTCCGGTGAGCGCGGAGCGAGTCGTGGACGCAGCCGGCGCGTGGGCGAACCTGGACCCTACCCTTTCGTTCGCGATTCCCGTCGAGCCGGTGCGGGGGCAGATCGTGGAGCTCGCCGACGACGGGCCCTTTCCGACCGTTCTCGAGTCGGAGGACGTCTACCTCGTGCCGCGCTCCGACGGAAGAGTGCTCGCCGGCGCGACCGTCGAGCGAGTGGGCTTTCGCAAAGACGTGACCGCGCGGGGAGTGGCGACGCTGCTCGCCGCGGCGGTCGAGCTCGCTCCGAGCCTCGAGAACGCGCGCCTTTCGGACGCGTGGGCCGGGTTGCGACCGGGCACACCGGATGGTCTTCCGCTGCTCGGTGAGTCGCCGATCCGCGGCCTCTACCTCGCCGCCGGCCACTTCCGCAACGGGGTTCTCCTCGCTCCGCTGACCGCTCTTCTTCTCGCGGATCTCATGACCGGAGTTGCCTCACGCGATCTGTCGCCGTTCTCGCCCGATCGGTTCGTCGAGGCGACTCGCGCCGAATGAGCGCGGCGTTTTCGGATAGAATCACCGACAACCGAACGGTTCCGGGATCTCCGGAAGGGGGAGCGGCGGCGAACGGAGGGAAGGCGGTCACCGCGCCGCATCGGATGGGAATCACGATGAGGAAATCGATCTACGGAGGTGTATCGAAAGCGGCCGGCGCGGTCTGGCGCGCGGCGCGCGCGCTCGATCGGCGGTTTCCGCAGAGATCGGTTCATCCGAAGTGGGCTCCCGCCCCTCTGTTGAAGCAGCGCGAGAGGTCCTTCCCGAAGCTCGGTTTCCCGCGGCAGACGGATTCGCTCTGTCCACGCTGCGTCGCCGAGACCCGCGCACAGATCCTCTCCGGGGAAGCGGACTGGAAGATCCTGGTCGAAGGCAGTCCGGGAGAGATCAAAGCATCGATCGTGGAAGAAGACGGCAAGATCCTGATGCGCAAGGAGTGCCCGACCCACGGTCCGTTCGAAGACGTCATGTCCATCGATTCCGAGTTCTTCAAGCGGATCGAGTCGCTCTACCCCGGCCGGGACTTCGTGATCCCGAAAGACGGGCTCCACGAGCACGGGACTTCGTCCATCCGGTACGGCCGCGGCGCCGTCCTCACCATCGACCTCACGAACCGCTGCAACATGATGTGCAACCCGTGTTTCATGGATGCCAACCAGGTCGGATACGTCCACGAGCTCGAGTGGGAGGACGTTCAGAAGCTCTTAGACGACGCCGCTTCGGTCAAGCCGCGCCGGCAGCTCTCGGTGCAGTTCTCCGGCGGGGAGCCGACGCTTTCGCCCCACTTCCTCCCGGCGATCCGCTACGCCCGAGAGATTGGCTATTTCTCGGTGCAGTGCGCGACCAACGGCATTCGCTTCGCGCAGGACCAGGACTTCGCGCGTCAGGCGGCCGAGGCCGGCCTGAGGTTTGCCTATCTCCAGTTCGACGGAGTAGGCAACGAGCACAACCAGCACCGCAAGGTCGGCAATCTCTACGATGTCAAGTTGCGCGCGATCGAGAACCTGCACAAGTTCGGAATCGACATCACGCTCGTCACCACGATCGTCAACGGAATCAACGACGGTCAGGTCGGCGAGATCCTGAGGTTCGCGATCGACAACATCGACAAGGTCAATACGGTTTCCTTCCAGCCCGTCTCGTTCACCGGAAGAGACGAGGACATCGACGACGAGACGCGCCGCCGCCAGCGTTACACGCTCTCGCACCTCGCACATGACGCGAAAGCGCAGGCCGGCATCGGCGAGCCCATGCGCGACTGGTATCCCCTCTCGGCGTCGGGCCCGTTCTCGGATTTGAAGGATCTCCTGGGCGGTCTCGAGGCCGAATGGGGATCCCTGAAGTGCGGATGCCATCCCAACTGCGGCATCGGCACCATGCTCCTCGTCAACCAGAAAACGAAGCAGGCGGTGACCGTGCCCTCGGTGCTCGACGTGGACCGCCTGCTCGAGGACGTCAAGCAGATCACCGACTCCGGCCGGAGCAAAGTCTGGACAGCCGCTCAGGTCGCGCTGTCGATCCTGCGGAATCTGCGCGCCGAGGGAATTCCGAGCGGGCTCTCACCCTTGAGCGTCATCAAGATCATGGACGGACACACCGGTGGAAAACTCGGTCTTTCCAAGGAGAAGCGCTACGAGTGGCGCGTCTTCTTCATCGGCGGGATGTGGTTCCAGGATCTCTTCAATTACGACTTCCGACGCACCGAGATGTGCATCATCCCGTACGCCACTCAGATGGGCGAGATCTCCTTCTGTGCGTACAACACGGGCGTGGGCTGGCGGAAGATCATCGAAGAGATGTTCCAGACCGCCTCGCTGGCGGAGTGGTACAAGACCCGCGGCCGCCACGAAGTTTTTGCGCGAGGCCGCAGCGTGCCACTCCCAACCGTGTCTGCTCCCGGCGTGACCCCGCTTCCTTCCCCCGCGCCGACCACCATCGGATTGCCGCGCGCCGCGCGTCTCCCGGTTTACGGCGGGGGCGGGCGGTGACCACCTCGAAACCCTAACCGCTCCACCACTTCGAGAGACGTCCTTCCGGGATCGCCGGAGTCGCCGACGCCCGCAGTCCGTAATGTGACGTGTCGTTGAAGAGAGTTAGCCGAGCGCGTGTCAAATCGCGGAAGTCCAGGATACTCAAGCCGGCGGGGCTCGAATCCAGCCGGTCCCGATAGCCGCGAGCATCGAACCCCAAGAGCGTGCTGATGAGAAGTCTGATGGTCGCCTTGTGCGACACGACCAGGACCTGCCCTTCCGGATGGGACGCAACGATCGCCAGAAGAGCCGGAAGAGCCCGGGCCGTCAACGCGAGGCCGGTCTCCCCGCCTTCGGGGGCGAAGGAAAAAGGATCCGACTCCCAGCGGGCGTACTCACGGGGGTAGAGGGTTTCCACCTCCGCGCGCGTCCTCTTCTCCCAGTGGCCGTGCGATATCTCGCGAAGGTCCGCGCGCGGTACGACTTCCCGCCGGTGCGGAGCGGCGACGATGCGTGCTGTTTCGAGCGCACGAGAGAGAGGGGATGCATAGAAGGCATCGATCTGCTCGTCGAGGAGCCGCGCGCCGAGGGCACGGGCTTGGTCGCGCCCGATCTCGGAGAGAGGAACGTCCGTTTCTCCCGCGAAACGGTCCTCGGTCAGGATGGTGGCTCCGTGGCGTACGAGATAGATCCGAGTCGTCATGGCTTCAACTTGACGGTCCACCCCTTCCGGCCCAGCAGCTCCCGTAACCGTTCGCGGTGGTCTCCCTGGATCTCGACCGAGGACGGGATCTGACCCTCTCCGGGGATCAGACCCCGAACCCGCCCGCCGGCTCCGCACAATCTCTTGAGCTCCCGCGCGAGCGCATCGAGGAAACCGCGATTCGCGGGGAGGCCGCCGATCACCGTGACCACCTTTCCCGAGCCGCGCTTCTCGACGGAGAGCTCCGCCCTGATCTTCGCCGGCACCGGCTCTTCACCCGCGCGAAGGTTCGACGAGCAGCGACAGTCCGCCTTCGGCCAGCCGCAATTGCCACAGATGCGGCCCGTTCCACTCGAATAGACCAGCCGCTTGCGCCCGTTGCTCACCGCGTTTTTGCGCAGGACCGGGAAGATCCCTCTCCGCGTGAGCGTTTCGGGAGACTCCTCACACTTCTGAGAATATGACCGAAACCATGACGGCCTCCTCCACTTCCGCCGCCCGTGTCCGTGCGGACCGGCGCGGTCTCGCCATCGTGGCGCACGTCGACCACGGGAAGACGACGCTGGTCGATGCTCTCTTGAAGCAGTGCGGCACGTTCCGC
>DASXTN010000021.1:0-1637 GCA_036505435.1 Thermoanaerobaculia bacterium
GCCTCAGATCACCTTCCGGCGGCCCGGTCCCATCAAGAAGTAGAGGATCATTCCGACAAACGGAAGCACGATGACCAAGACGATCCAGAGGATCTTCGTTGCGCTGTCGGCGCCGCTCTTCAACACCGACACGATCGCGACGATGTCGAGAATGAAAACGAGAAGCCCAAGGAGAGGGAACATCGTCGGCTCCTTCGCTACACCTTCTCCGAGATCGCCTTCTGCTGAGTGAAGAGATAGAGATACTCGCGGCCTCCCGCCTTCGAGTCCGTGCCCGACATGTTGAAGCCGCCGAAGGGGTGAACGCCGACGAGCGCCCCTGTGCACTTGCGATTCAGATAGAGGTTGCCGACGAAGAGCTCGCGCTTGCCTCGGGCGAGCCGTTCGCGATCCCGGGAGTAGAGCGAGCCCGTCAAACCGTACTCGGAGTCGTTGGCGACCGCGACTCCCTCCTCGAAGCTCTTCACCTTCAAGACCGCCAGAACCGGGCCGAAGATCTCTTCGCGGGCGAGCCTCGCGCCGGGTCTGACTCCGTCCACGATCGTCGGCATGACGTAGAAGCCCTGCTTGGGTCCGGGCTTGCCTCCGATGATGACCTTGCCTTCCTTCCGGCCGATCGCGACGTAATCGAGGATTTTCTTCTGCGCGCCCGCGTTGATGACCGCACCGATGATGTTCTTCGGGTCCCGGACGTCCCCCACCGGGAGCGCCCTCGTCTTCGCGACCACTCTCTCGAGAAGGTCCGCGTGCACCTTCCGGTGCACGATCAGGCGCGAACACGCGGAGCACTTCTGGCCCTGGAACCCGAACGCGGACGCCACGACGCCGTTGGCGGCGTCCTCGAGATCGGCCGTCTCGTCGACGACGATGAAGTCCTTTCCGCCCATCTCGAGGATGGCTCGCTTGATCCACATCTGGCCGGGCACGACGCGCCCCGCCTTCTCGCTGATCTGGACGCCGACGTCGCGCGACCCCGTGAAGGCGATGAGCCGGGTCCTTGGATCCTCGACGAGCGCGTTGCCGACCGTCAACCCGCCGCCGGTGACGAAGTTCAGCACTCCCGGCGGTACCCCCGCCTCTTCGCAGGCCTCGACGAACATCGTCGCGATCGCCGCCGCGTCGGAGGAAGGCTTCAGGACCACGGTATTTCCGGCAACGAGGGCCGCGGTCGTCATGCCGGTCAAGATCGCCAGCGGAAAGTTCCACGGCGGAATGACGGCACAGACGCCGAGCGGGATGTGCTCGAGCTCGTTCTTCTCGCCGGGATAGGGGGTGAGCGGCTGGGGGGTGGCGAGGCGCTCCATTTCCCGCGCGTAGAACTCGCAGAAGTCGATCGCCTCGGCCGTGTCTCCGTCGGCCTCCGCCCAGGCCTTCGATTCCTCGAGAACCATCATGGCGGAGAACTCGTGCTTGCGGCGGCGAAGGATCGCCGCAATACGCACCAGCAGCGCCGAGCGTTCCTCGACCGGGAACCGGCTCCAGGAGGGGAAGGCCTTGAAGGCGGCATCGACGGCTCGGCGGGCGTCGGTCACGCTGCCCTCGGGGAAGCGGCCGACGACCTGTTTCTTGTCGCAGGGGTTGACGGACTCGAAGGTCTTCGCGGAGTGGAAGGTCTTGCCCCCGATCCGATTCTGGCC
>DASXTN010000022.1:0-3560 GCA_036505435.1 Thermoanaerobaculia bacterium
CGATCCGCAGCGGCGACAGATCGTTTTTCCGTAGACGTAGAAGTCATCGTCATCCGACGTTCGCTCCGCAACCGATCGCGGATGAGGCACTTCGCGCGGATCGACCGTGACCGTTCCTTCATCGACCCCGCGCCGCATGAGAGCGCCGAGCGTCTCCCACAGCGCGATCCACTCCTCCTGAGATACTCGGCCGGCGGGGCGAAGAGGATGGATACCGGTCAGGAACAGGACTTCGGCTCGATAGATGTTGCCGGCTCCCGCGATGACGCGCTGGTCGAGGAGTACCTCGCCGATTGCCCGACCGGGGCGCTTCCAGAGCGCCGTCCGGGCGGATTCGGGGTCTGCGTCTTCTCGAAGCGGATCCGGACCGAGCCTGGCCAGAATCTCCAGTCGTTTCGGTTCAGCGATGAGCTCACAGGTCGGGGGACCGATCAGATCGAGGGTGATCGGCTCCGCCGTGAGCCGCATGCGCACGCTTGGCCGAGGGCGGGGAGCGAGCCCCTCGAATCGGTAGAACTCCCCCGCCATCCCGAGGTGGACGTGCACGATCCGCCCGCCTTCCCAGAATTGAAAGAGGTGCTTGCCGTGGGCGTCGGCGCGCACGAAGTGTCGCCGGTCGAGCTGCCGCGCCTCGCGGGCAAACCGTCCGTGCGGCGAACGCGCCCGCACGATGCGTCCGCCGAGATCTCTCGTCTGCTCGCGGGCGAGGCGATGGATCGTGTTGCCTTCGGGCATGGGGACTAGTCGCGGCGCCGGCGTTCCCGCATCAGCCACAGGAAGAGCGCAACCGCCGCGGCCGAGAGGCCGAGGCTGCCCCAGTAGAGAACGAGGTCGAGATCGAGGCGGGGCAAGCCCGCCGAGTCTACCTTCCGGGAGCGGACGCCGTTCGGCCGCCGAAAGAACGCGACGTCCGCACCGCAGCTTTCGATGGCTCCGTCGGTCGAGTCGCGGGCCCCGGCTCGGTCGAGCCGGCCGGCGCGGTTCCTCCCGTGATGCCCACCGACCAAACGTAGTCGCGCAGCGCCTTCGTCACCTGGTCCGGGTCGTTCAGGAACGCCTTCGCGGCCTCGTCGCCTCCGAGCAGGCGGGCGAACTCGGCACGATCCGCAGCGAAGGTCGGCGCGTCGAGGAGAGCGGCGATCGGAGACATTCGCTTCCCGTCGTCCCCTTTCGGGAAGTTCGTCGGCATCCGGGTTCCCGGCATCCATTCGTCGGGTCGTTTGATCCAGTCGGAGATCCAGTCGTGACGCAGGCGTGTCGCGGCCATCTGCAGGTTGGGCGCGAGAGAGGCGCGGTCCACGCCGGGTGCGTTCATCTCGGTCTCGTTGCGGGGGTGACACTGCTTGCACCTGAGTAGCTCGAAGACCTTCTTCCCCGCCGCCCACCGGCCCGGCTCGGTGACGTAGTCCCGGGCGAGAAAGGGATACGACGAGCGGTCGAGCGATGCGAAGTAGCGGGTGAGATCGTTCAGCTCCGCCGCGGTGAAACCGAACGTCGGCATGTGGACTTCCAGCCACGGCCGGATCTGTCCGGTCTTCGGCGCTTTCAGAAATGAGAACAGCCAGTCGCTCTGGACCTTCGCGCCCTCCCCCTGAATGATCGGCGGCGCGAGCGACGGATCGGCAACGAGAGACCGGAACGAGCCGCCGAATCCTTCGATGACGTGGCAGCCCTGGCAGTTGTGGCTCTTGACGATCCGGCGGCCGCGCTCGATCGCCTCTTCGTCCGGCGAAAGGCGCTTCGTCACGCTCGGCGACGCGTTCAGCTCCTGGAAGCCGAGGACCGCCGTGACGATCTGTTCGCGCTCGCGCTGCGAGAGATGGAAGTCGGGCATCCGGAACTTCTCTTCCCAGCCGCGAGCGTGATCGCGATCGAAGATCCGGGGATTGTGAAGCTTCGTTTCGAACCAGTCATGGCGCGTATGCGGGATGTGAACGAAGCCGAAATCGAGAAGGTGGACCGCCTTCGAGCCTTCTTCGGTGAGCTCGGTTCCAATCGGCTTCGCGTTCTCGAACCCCGGGATCGCGTGGCACGCGAAGCAACCGTAGTGCGCGATGAGCTTCTCCCCCGTGTAGACCTGTTTCGAGTGGAGATCCATCTTCGCGAGCGCCGCCTTCGCGTCGATGAGCGTCTTGTCCGCCATCTCGAAGTAGAGCGCGATCCGATCGAGCGTCGCTGCGTCCGTACCGGGCAAAGCGGCGCGGTCGAACTCCGGCGGCGCTTTGAGCGTCGAGAGGTACTCCGCGATGTCGAGCGCATCTGCGGCTGTCAGGCGCAGGTTGGGCATCTTGGTCTCGGGGTTCCACGCCTTCGGATCCAGGATCCAGTGGTAGATCCAGTCGCGGTCCGCCTTTGACCCGATCCCGGCTAGGTTCGGCCCGAACTGGCGGTAGGTGCCGGTGAGATCTCGCCTCGCGTTGGGATCGGCGATGTGGCAGCCGAAGCAGCCGCGCTCGGATAGAAGGGTCTGGCCCCGCGCCGGATCTCCGTGACCCGCGACCGGCGCGACCTCGGCGGGACGCGATTTGTCGAACAGGTACGCGATGATCGAGTTGGCCATGACGTCGTTTTCGATCCGGCCCTGCTCGTTCATCCGCTTCTGGGCGGGCGTCGGGGGCTTCGGCCCGGAGACGTCGACGAAGTTCTCGAGGTAGAAGAACTGCGGCATCCGGGTCGATGCGCGAAAGGCGTCCGGTTTCATCACCCAACGAGTCGCCCATTCCCGGCTTACCTTCGAGGCGACTTTCTCGAGGGACGGACCGACCTTCGGAATGTGCTGCTTGTCCAGCCCTTCGATGCGGTGGCAGCCCCAGCAGCCGAGGTCCTCGATCGTTTTCATGCCGGCGTCGAGCGTCGGCGCTTCGCGGAAGTTGGTCTCCTCGGAGTGGCAACGGTAGCAGCCCGCCTCCGTGTATTTCATCGGAAGAATCGGCGTCTCGTTGAACCGGTCGAACTTCCAGCCGAGCGCATGACTCCACCGCGCCTCCTCTTTCGGGGTCTCCGGCGAGTGACCCGCCGACCAGAACGAGGAAGCGCGGTCCCGTCCGCCGTGGCAGGGACTACAGCCGAACAGAGTGACCGGGTGCGGCGATTCGCCGCCCACCATGAGGGTCGAGCGCGGGTGCGTCCGGAACACGGCGTTCAGCTTCGGGTCGTCGAAACCGGTACGGTCCGCTGCGATGTGGCACGTCTGGCAGCGGTCGACGCGCGGGATTCGCATGAAGTTGACGTTGGTCAGGTGCTCCGGGAGCTGCACCTGCTGGATGCGCAATGACGGATTGACCATGTCCAGGATCGCCGCGTTGCGAAGCTTGAAGATCGTGCCCTCTTGCAGGCTCGCATAGTGCTTGCGCGCCTGGCGGTAGTCGGCCGTCAGCTTTTCGATCGAAGTCTCGACCTGCCCGCGCCGCGCCACCAGGCGCTCGCGCCTCGCCTTGACCTCGGCATCTTCCTTCTGCAGGCGTGCCAGGTGCACACGCTTGCGCTCGAGGTCCGCCGCGAGCTCGTCGAACCCGCGTTTCTGCCGCGGCGCCGCTCGAGACCTCGTCTCGAGCGCCTGC
>DASXTN010000023.1:0-5745 GCA_036505435.1 Thermoanaerobaculia bacterium
TCACGCGGGTCACGGCGCAAGAGTGCCACTGGCGGGCCGTCGCGAACTCGCGACTGCACTCGGGGCACTTCCACAGTCTGTCCTTTGCGGGTCGCCCGCTCTTCTTCACGGCACGTAGCTCCGGAGCTGGATCTTCCACCACGGCCAGTCGTGGCCGTACGGCGCGGCCCAGATGTCGCCGCGGTGCGGGATTCCCTTCTCGCGAAGAATCCGAGTCATGTCTGTCGTGCCCTGGAGGATGTTGTCCGTCTCGCCCGTGACGATCGCGATGTCCATCTGCGAGAGCCGCTCGATCCAATCGCCGTTCATGTTGGGTACGTAAGCGGTCGGGCAGTGGAAGTAAGCCGTGTCGTTCCAGTAGCCGTCTAAGAAGGAGTGGATGTCGTACTTGCCGGAAAACCCGACGGTCTTGTCCACGACGTCCGGATGGCGAAACGCGAAGTTGACGGCGTGGTAGGCGCCGAACGATGCGCCGAAAGTCGTGACCTTCGAGGGCGCGCCCGTCTTCTGCCGAATCCAGGGCACGACCTCGCGATAGAGATAGGCGTCGTACTGGTCGTGGCGCGCCAGCCGGTCGGCCGGATGTCGCCAGCCGGCGTACAGGCTCTCCTCGTCGATCCCGTCCACACAAGCGATCTGAATCGCTCCTTCCTCGATCCGATCACCGAGGGCGCCGATCAGCCCGAAGTCCTCGTACTCGAAGAAGTGGCCGAACGAAGTCGGAAACCAGATCATCGGCCGGCCGGCGTGGCCGAACCAGAGCAGCTCCATGCGACGGCCGAGCGTCGGGGAATCCCAGGCGACGTATTCGCGGTTCACGGCCTCGCCAGGAACGGATTCACGGCGCGCACGGTTCCGTAGAGACGCCCGTTCTCGAAGTCCTCGGAGATCAGCTCGTTCAGCCCGTAGTAGTCGGCGTAGGCCCAGAGGTGGGCGTCGAACCAGCCCAAGCCGTATGCGGCCGCGCCGCGCAAGGCAGTCCGTACGATCGCTTCGTTCGGGTAGAGCACGACGAATTCGCTCAAGAACTCCTCGGCTTGTCGCCGTGCCTCCTCCGGCGAGAGCAGCCGGTCCCCCGTTTTGAGCGGACGGCTCGTGACGGCCATGAACTCGACGATTGCCTGATGAGGGACCCGGACGCTGTCTTCGACGATTCCTCTCCGGAGCAGACCGGTCGCGGTTCGCCGCTTCTCCGGAAACCGCGCGTCGACCGAGTAGATCAGGACGTTCGTGTCAACGAGGGCGGCCACGCTCGTAGAGTTCGGCCCGGGTCCATCCCCGATCCTTCGGAGGCTCTCCTTTCCACTTCTTGCGACGGATCCTCTTCGTCGCCGCATCGAAGAGCTTGAGGCGCTCCGCAGTGCTGAGCGGCCTTGCGCGGCCGACGGGCTCGACCCGAATGGCGTCGCCAGCCGAGACCCACTCGATCTCGTCGCCGGGGCGCAGACCGTGGCGTTCCGCGATCGCTTTGGGAATCGTGACCTGAAGTTTGCTCGTGACTTTGCTCACGGCCTTACTTTAGCAAGGACCGAATCCTTGTCAATTGAGATGCCTGGCCGATGGCGATCACGCCGTGGGATAATTGCGCCCCTTCGGGGCGTAGCGCAGCGGTAGCGTACCTGCTTTGGGAGCAGGTGGTCGCCGGTTCGATCCCGGCCGCCCCGACCAGAACTTTCAGGATGTCCGGAATTAGGTCGGCGCGGCCGCGGGTTTGCTACTTCAATCCCTCCGGAACCCTCGCGAACGTGGCCGACACGAGCGCGTTCTGATGTGACGCCTTTCGTCAAACCGACGGTGCAATAACGCCCCGGCGGTGTCACCTGTCCCGCCGTTCCCCTTTCCCTTCAGGACTTGCGCCGCGGCATACCTCTCGCACCCCGAGCGCCTCCGGGAGGAGCGGTGCGGAGTCCCGGAAGCCTCGTTGCGGTCCTCGGTCTCATCTTGGCGTCGGTGCGCCTCGTGTACGCCTCCGAGCGGACTCTGGTCGGCGGCGAGTTCGATTACACGGTTCGGCGCGGCGACACGCTCGCCGCAATCGGCGCCCGATTCGCGGTCGACGCGGCGGCGCTCGCAGCGCGCAACGGGCTCGGGCCGCGAGCGAGAATCGCCGCACGGCGCGTGCTCAGAATCGACAACCGACACATCGTTCCGGCCGGGCTCGACGACGGAATCCTCATCAACCTCCCGCAACGACTCCTCTTCCATTTCACGAATGGCCGTATCGCGGCGTGGTACCCCGTCGGCCTCGGGCAGCCCGGCAGCTGGCAGACGCCGAGCGGCTCCTATCGGGTCGTGAGTCGCGAGGCAAATCCGGTCTGGGACGTGCCGGCCTCGATCCGGGACGAAATGCGACGAAAAGGCGAAAGGGTGCGCAACCGGGTCCTGCCCGGACGAGATAACCCGCTCGGGCGGCATTGGATCGGTCTGTCGCTCACCTGTTGCGGGATCCATGGGACCATCGATCCGCAGAGCGTCTATCGCTTCCAGAGCCACGGCTGCATCCGGCTCGCGCCCCAACACGCGAAGGAGTTGTTCTCGCGAATCGCGGTCGGCACGCCGGTCGAGATCATCTACGAGCCGGTCCTGATGGCTCGAGACACGAACGGAAACGTCTTTCTGGAGGTTCACCCCGACGTCTACGGACTGTCGAAGGATCAGACGCCTACTGCGGAAGCGATTGCGTACGGAAGGGACTTGCTCGCGGCGCGGGAATTGCCGTGCTGGAAAGAGACGATTCGAAACGAAGAGGGAATCGCCGTACCGCTGTTTCTTCGGAACGAACGGCCGACAGGAACCGAGCGCATAGAATCCACCGCAGGAGGAGACACTGGTGGCGGAGCGGGACTCGTTCTTTCAGATCTGGGATCGGGAGCAGCCGAAGTTCGACCGGGTGTTCGAAGCGCTCTCTCCGAATCGCCTCGACTACCGTCCTCACCCCCAGTCGCGTTCCGCTGCGGAGATGGTGACTCTCCTCGCGCGCGAGCAGGAAATCCTGTGCGGAATGATCGACCGAGGCGAGGTCGACTTCAAAGCCACGGGAGCCGAGGACTTCGACGAGATGCTCGCCCTCTGGAAGAAGAGCACGAACGAGCTGAGGAATCGTCTGAAGACACTCGATGAGGCTGGTTGGGCGAGGCCGGTCAAGTTCTACATGGGCGGAAAGGTAATCAACGAGGCGCCGACGAACACGCTTCTGTGGGGGTTCCTCCTCGACATGATCCACCATCGGGGTCAGCTGTCCACGTATATCCGGCCGATGGGCGGAAAGGTTCCCTCGATCTATGGACCCTCGGCGGATGCGGCTCCGTCGCAGGCTTCGGCGGCGGCCGGCTCCGCCGCCCGAAAATGAGGGATATCCCCTCTTGACGCGCGAGCCCCGCTAAGCAAGAGATCGTGGAGGCCGTCCAAGGAGGTCGCCATGAACGATCGAGAATTGTTTCTACAGAAGTGGGAGCAGGAACACCCAGCCTTCGTTCGGGTTCTGAAGGCGCTGCCGCCCGACCGTCTGGACTACCGGCCGCATCCGAAGTCGCGCTCGGCGGCGGAGCTCGTGTGCCTTCTCGCGCACTCGGAGAAAGTCTGCTGCGATCTGGTCGACACAGGCTTGATCGACTGGAAGGAGCCGAGGCCTTCGGCTCACGCCGAAATGATCGAGGCTTACGAAAAGAATTATCGAGAGCTGACGGATCGCCTTAAGAAACTCGACGACGCCGGCTGGGAACGCCATGGTCGATTCGTCGAGGAAGGACACCTCGTCATCGAAGGTCCGCAGCGGGAGATTTTCTGGCTGCTCTTGTTCGATGCAATCCATCACCGAGGTCAACTCTCCGTCTACATCCGGCCGATGGGCGGAAGAGTCCCGTCGATCTACGGACCATCCGGAGACACGAACCCGGCCTGAGGGTTCCGGGTGCGGCAGCGAAAGCGCCGATCACAGATAATTCCACGGGCTGCCCGTAGCTCAGTCCGGACAGAGCAACGGCCTTCTAAGCCGTGGGTCGCAGGTTCGAATCCTGCCGGGCAGGCCAAATCCCTTTGATGTACTGAGTCGGCGAGATTAATCCCCTCACCCCGACCCTCTCCCCAAGGGGAGAGGGGGAAGCGCTCCGCGGCCCTCTCGCCTCTCCTACCGCAGCTCCGAGACCGCCTTGCCCTCGACGTACGCCCGCGCCTCCGCAATCTGCTCCTTCGCCCCGTCGGCCTTCTTGCAGAGAGCGAGCAGCTTCCCGTAGTACTCCTTGGCCGCCGCGGCATCGCCGGAAAGACGGGCGGCTCGTGCGGCCCCGTACAACCCATTCAAACGGTTCGGCGATGCCGAGAGGTCCGCTCGGTACTCGACGAGCGCGTCGGAAGGCTTTTCGAGCTCGAGGAGGAGATCGCCGAGCTGCTCCCGCGCCGGCAGGACCGATCCGGGAGTGACCGGGTGCTTGTCGGTCGTGTCCTCGAGCGCGGCGGCGGAGCGCATGAGCTCGAGCGCTTCCGAATCCTTCTTCTCGGCCCGCGCCAGCCATGCTGAGGCCTCGCGGCGCGCGATCTCGACCTGGTCGCTCCAGTAACGGTTGCCCGCCGTATTTAGCGAGTCACGGAGCTTCTCGAGACGATCGACCTCGCCGCGCGCGGAGGCGACGTCACCGCTCCTCGCGAAACCGAGGGCCCGCGCGAAAACGATCGTCGACTCGGTCCACGGGAACTTCCTCCATGGAAACCCCGCGGGCTTCAAGCCGGCTGCGGTTGCGGCTTTCCAGTCGCGTCGCTCGAGTGCGAGCCGAGCGGGAATGGCCGACAACGCGTAAGCGACGGCGAAGTTCTCCTTGTCAAATTTCTCGGCGCGCGAGGCATCGTCGAAGACCTTTCGCGCCTCGGTATCGCGCCCGGACTGCAGGTAGGCGTACGCCAGGTAATCCATCGCATGCAGCTCGTCGAAGGAGAACGCCCCCGGCATCGTGCGCTGCAAATCGCGGTGCGCCGCTTCCGCCGACGCGAGGTTCGACGAGATCGAGTCCTCCCACAGCCCGAGCCTCGTGAAGATGTGAGACGGCATGTGCAAGGCGTGTGGCGAATCCTGCGCGATCTTCGCGTAACGGCGCGCCGCGTCGAGCCCGCGCGCCGCGAGCGGCGGGTAATCATAGCTATGGATGATGTAGTGCGCGATCCCGGGGTGCTGCGGCATCTCCCGGAAGATCGGCTCCAGGATCTCCCCCGCCTTCTTCTGCCGCGCGTACGTCTTGTCCGGCGGCACGGCGAGCGCGACGCCGTTCAGCGTCAGCGCGTAGAAGATCGAAGCCTCCCGGTCTTTCGGATATTTCGCCGCGAGATCCGCCATCGCCTTCTCGAAGGCGAGGAAGCGCGTGACGTGGTCGAGCGTGTCGGACTTGTCGTAATAGACGCCGAGCGCCTCGATGTAGTCGCGCTCGCGCTCGGTCTTCGCGCCCGCGGCTCGTGCCGCGGCGATCGCTGCCACGCCCGCCTTCAAGTCGTCGGGCGGAGGCGCTTCCCAGATCTGGTGGAAGCGGCTCATCGCGACTCCCCACTGCGCCATCGCGCAGCTCGGATCGGCGGCGGCGAGGTCGGCGAACGCCTTGTCCGACTTCGCGTACCAGAACGAGTGCAGCATCGCGAGGCCGACGTCGAACTTCCTTTGCGATTCGGCACCGCAGGTGACCGGGAAGTGCACTTTCCCGAGCTTCGTGGGATCGCCTTCCTTGTGCTCGTGGCCCGTGTCCGCGAACGCGCGGCCGGCGATCG
>DASXTN010000024.1:0-7029 GCA_036505435.1 Thermoanaerobaculia bacterium
GTTACCCGAGAAGATGCATCGAACGAAGGTCGGGCTTCCCACGCTGGTGTAGACGCCCCCACCCCGATCGATGGGATCGGCCCCACCGTCCGCCCTCCCGCCGGTCACGGTGAAGCCGTCGAGAATCGCCGTCGCGGTGACGGTGCTGCCAGAAGTCACGACGTGGTAGCTGTTGTCGGTGGCCATGCCGACCGTCCCGATGTCGCCGGACAGGATCGTGACGTTCGCCGCCGGATTGCGCTGGCTGAGCATCGTCTCGGTCCCGGCGAACCCGCCGTAGACGCCGACGCCGTTCTTCAACGCGAAGTTGAACGTCCGGTCGGCGGTGTCGGTCGGCTTGTAAGTTCCGGCCGCGACCCAGATTTCGTCCCCCGAAGTGGCGGCCGTGAGCGCCGTCTGCAGACTCGTGTAGGCGTCGGCCCAGCTCGTGCCGTTGTTTGCCCCGGAGGCGGTGGACCTCACGTAGATCGTGGTCGCGCCGGCGGCAGACGATCCGGCGGCGACCAAGAAGGCAGCCGCGACGGCTAGTGTCCTCGCGTAATGCACCAGATTCTTCCTTTTGAAGGAAGGGATTAGTCTAGCGGACTGCGAGATGGACAGCCTTCAGGACACCTACGCGCCGAACAACCGCTGCTTCGGGTGCGGGCCGGCGAACGAGAAGGGACTTCGGATCAAGAGCCGCGTCGAGGGGAACGAGGTCGTCGCCGATTGGCGGCCGGAGCCGCATCACCAGGCGTTCGACGGGATCCTGAACGGCGGGATCGCCGGCGCGCTCCTCGATTGCCACAGCAACTGGGCGGCGGCGTATCACCTCATGAAGAAGGCGGGCGCCGACTCGCCTCCGTGTACCGTCACGGCGGACTTCCACGTCAAGCTGACGCGGCCGACGCCGATGGATGCGCCCTTGAAGCTGCGCGCGCACGTCGTGGAGTCGACGGACGATCGCGCCGTGGTCGATGCGACGCTCGAAGCGAACGGGAAGGTGACGGCGACCTGCCGCGGCACGTTCGTCGCGGTCAAGGAAGGCCATCCCGCGTATCACCGCTGGTGACCCCACGGGAGCGTCTCAGGGAACCTTTCTCAGATCCTCCTGGCTGATCTCACAGTCCCTCAAATTCGGGACACGAGACCTGGTCCGATTGTCTCGCCGGAGTGAAGAGGGACGACCGTTGCACGGCCGTCCGGGTGTCTCACGAAATGGCGACTTCCGCGCGTTCGGATCACATTGAAGCCGAGCTTTCCAAGCGCCGCAATGAGCTGCTTGCCGGTGACTCTCGGCAGCGCGGTCACTTGGCTATGGTGAGTCTCTGAAGTCCTACGAACTCGAGCTCGTCGACGTCTTCTCCTTGAACCTCGAGACAGAGCTCCGCCGCCTTTGAAACGATTCTACGCTCGCGAACTACTCTTCTGACGCTCGAGGCTCTCTTCGAGCCATCCGCCGACGTGCTTCTCCATTTCCGAGAAGCTCGGCGCGACGAAGAGGACCTTTTGGTAGTTCGTCGGATCGTAGTTCGTCCGCGCGATCTCGGAGAGGTCGAAGGGCTTCAGCTCCGCGTGTGAAGCGAACCGTCCGAGCTCGCCGAACGACGACAATAATCCCGCGCCGTACGCCTTGACGTCTCCGTCCTCGCGCGCGACTCCGAACTCGAGCGTGTACCAGTACACGCGCTCGAGTTGCCGCAGAGTCTCCTCGTCCGCCTTGAGCGCCGCCTCGCCGAAGAGCCGCGTCAACCGCACGATCTCCGGCCGGAAAAAGCTCGTCGCGTGTCCGATGAGCTCATGCACGACGTCCGGCTCGGGCGTGTAGAGCGGCATCGAATGGTGGCGGATGTACTGCGTCGAGAGAAACACGCCGCGGCCGAGCGAGCAGAGGAAACCGCGCGCGGAGATCAGGCCCGCGACCGGGAGCATCTCGATGCCGGGACTCGCCTTCAAGTCCTCGTTCACCTCGATCAGCTGTGGAATGAAGCGCTGGTCGAGGTCGAGCTCCGCGGCTCCTTCGCGCCACTCGGTCACGGCGTTCGTCCCGTGCAGCGGCGCCAGGTGCTCCCACACGGTCCGCCAGACGGCGTGCTCGGCGTTGGTGTAGTCGACGAGGGGCGCGGGCTCGCCCGCGTGGTACTCGAGCGCGAGGCGCGCGATCTGGTTGCGCCGCTGCCGGTAGACGGGATCGCGAAAGCCGGGGTGGTCGGGATCGAGCTTGACCAGCTCCTCCTCGCCGCCGGCGTGCGGGGCTGAGGAGTCGAAAACGGGGTCGATGGACATGGACCGGTGATTGTCCCACTGGAGCAATTCGAAAAACGGACTCTTTTTGGCCCGTTCTCCCCTTTCACACCTGGATCAGCGGTGGCAAGTGGAGACCTGACCCTCAATGTGGCAAGTGGAGACCTGACCCCCTACTTGCCCCGAAGCAGATCGATGTTGCCGTTGCTGTTGGTCGCCGTCAGCTCGCAACGCCCGTCGCCGATCTTTCCGGACAGAGACTCGCCGCCGACCGATCCCGACACGCCGACGGGAATCTCCGTGTTGATCCTTCCGAACGAGGTGCGCGCCGAAACCGTGTAGCCGGCGCCTTCCGGCAGATAGACCCGGATCGGCGCAAACGAAGTCTTGATCGTGAGCCGCGTGCATCCCGACGGCAATCCTGTGACCTCGACGGCTCCATTCTGGTTGACGACGTCGACGCTCTCTCGCACGCCGTCCACGTTCACCGAGGCGAATGACGTCTTCGCGTTGACCGATCCCTGGATGTCCGAAGCTCGGATGGCTCCGTTCGAGTTCTCCGCCGTCAGGTTTCCACGAACCTTCGAGGCATCGAGCGCCCCGAAGCTCGTCTTGACGGACACCGGGCCGCCGACGTCCGACAGCGAGACGCCCCCGTTGTCGGAGGTGATCTTCGCTCCCCCGCGGACCTGGCTCAAAGACACCTTCCCGAACCCCGAGCGCACGTCGGCCGAACCGCCGATGTCGGTGAGCGTCACCGGGGCATTCGAGTTGACCGCGGTGACGTTGCCGCGCACGTCGATGGCGTCGATCGCCCCGAAGCTCGTCGTGAGCATCGCTCCGCCGCGGATCCCGCGGACGGTGATCTTCCCGTTCGAGTTCTCGATCTCCACACCGGCGGCATCCGTGATGTCGACGGCCCCGAAGGTGGTCCGCACCGTGACGGTCTCGCCCGCGCGCACGCCGCTCACTTTCGCGTTCGTGCCCGTGCACGTCACGCGCTTCTTGACGTCCGAGAAGCGGATTCCACCGAACGAGCTCTCGAGGTCGGCGTTCCCCTGCACGTTGTAAGCGCTGACGGCACCGTTGTTCGTCTTGACTGCGAGGTCACCGTCGACGTTCTTCACCGTGACCGAGCCGAACGACGAGGTGACCTGTGCTGGTCCTTTGGCGCTCTGGAGCTCGACGCTTCCGTTGCTGTTGGTGATCCGGCTCCGCGACGAGACCCGTGTCACGGTCACGCCTCCGAAGCGGTTCGAGAGATCGAGCTCTCCCTTGAGATCCGCGACCGTCACGCTGCCATTGCTGTTGACGATCATCGCGCTGCCTTCGTTGCCCGCGAGCTCGATCTTGCCGAACGAGTTCTCCAGCCGCTGCGCCCCCCGGCCGTCACGAAACTCGATGGCGCCGTTGGAGTTCTTGACGTCGGCGGCGGCTTTCAGGCCGCGGACGTCCACGTTGCCGAATTTGTTGCGCACTTCGAGCGGCGCCGTCTCGGGCATCACGATGTCGTAGTCCACCGAGTACGAAACGAATCCGCGGCCGGCGAACGTCCACTTCTTTTCGGGATACCGGGTCGTGATCGACACGCCCGACGGGCTCTCCGCCACGTCGATCTGGATCTGTTCCGAGAAGCGCCGGGCGCCCTCGACGTCGGAGGAGGAGACCCGGATCGCCGCGGAGATCGAGGCCTGCGGCTCGCGGTGCGTCCTGATCTGCACCTTTCCGTTCGAGTGCTCGATCCGCAGCTTCTGCCCGGAGCGGAGCGGCACCGTCTTCTCGAAGTTCCTCTTGAACTCGTCGCGATCGGACGAGTCGGCGAGGAGCGGCGTGGCGACCGCGAGGAGGAGAGTCAGCGCTCCGGACCATCGGATGACCCGGCGGCGAGAGGTTTTCGACGAGATGCTCATGAGCTGGCCCCTTTCATGACCTCGCGCAGCGTCTGCTGCTTCTCGGCATAGATCCCGAGCAGCTGCCGGCGGAGGTGGGTGTTGTAGCGGTTCTGCTCGATTTGGCCGTTCAGCTCCGCGATCGCGTTGTCGAGCAGAAGAAGTCTTTCGCGATAAGAGAGGAGGAGCGGCGTCGCCGCCGCGGCGAGACGGGGCTGCGCGACCCGCGCGAGGTTGTCGATCGAGCGAACGTACTCTCGCTCGCTCTTCTCGACGTCCTGGAGAGCCGCATCGGTCAATAGCGGATCCTTCGGAAGCGAGCGGAGGCCGAAGATCTGCCGGTCGCCCAGGCTCGGTCGGAAGACCTGGAGCCCGACGAAGGACACGAGGAACAGCGCGACGATCGCGGCGACCGGAAGCCAGGCCGGCCAGGCCGGCACCATCCGAGGTGGTTGCTCGGTCTCGGAAGCGGAAGGCGCGAACGATTCCCGAATCAGCGACTCGCGGATCTTCGGCCACAGCTCCGGGCTGTCCCAGCTCTTCTTCAAACCTGGCGCGGCGGCGGAGATCTCCTCGAACGCGCGCAGCCGTTCGGCGCAGCGAGCGCAGCTTTCGGCGTGCGAACGCGCGGCCTCGAGGGCGGCGGCGTCCCCGCGCTCGAGCGCCGTGTCCACGCGCCGGCAGTCGCCGGTCACGGCGCAGTCACCCTCGCGGAGGCCGCCGGACGCGGCGCGAGCCACCGCTGCAATTTCTTCCTGGCGTCGAAGAGAAACGTCTTGGAGGTGCCTTCCGGGATACCGAGAATTCGGGCGATCTCGCCGTGCGTGAAGCCTTCGACCGCGAAGAGCAGAAACACGGCGCGGTGTTTCGGGGCGAGGCGCGCGACCGCTTTCTCCAGGGCGAGACGAAGCGGATGATCGGACCCCGGAACCGCCGGAAACGAGGACTCGCTTCCCTCTGCGGGAAGGGGAGCGCTGGCCGGGCGGCCTTTGCGGCGACGGAGCGAGTCGTAGCAAGTGTTGACGAGCACGCGGTAGGTCCACGTGGAGAAGGCAGCGCCGCCGCGGAACGTCTTCGCGCCGCGATAGATCTTGAGAAATGCTTCCTGCACCGCGTCCTCGGCGTCGGCGACGTCGTGGAGGAGGTTCAGTGCGATCGACTTCATTCGCGGCGCATTCCTTTGGTAGAGCTGCTCGAACGCCGCGAGGTCTCCAGCGCGGCAGCGTTCGAAAAGCTCGTTTTCCGGCCCTTCGGGAGGCGTCGGGGTGTCCGGCTGGCCCAGGCAGACCTCCTTCTCCGCGGCGATGTTAGGCAGATCGTCTGCGCTCGAGCCGGAGAACGGTCCGGCTCCTCCCGTCACGCTCTTGGACGCAGGCCGCACCTCACCGGTTTGATGAATAAAGGGGTCAGGTCTCCACTTACCACATTCATGGCAAGTGACGGATACTGAGGGAGTTATTGCTTTCTAAAAAATCGTCCTTAGATTTGCCTGAGTCCTTGAAATCTCTAGAGTTATCGCCAATGTGGCAAGTGGAGACCTGACCCCATGATTGCTTTCTTGTTGATGGTTATTTGGTCCACTGCGTCGGCGGGTCCTGCCCCTACCGTCGATGCGGCGCGCTTCGCGAAGTACTGGTACCAGGGGAAGGCGGAGCTCACCCGCTACAAGCTCGACCAGGCGCGCTATGGCGAGATGCACCAGGGTGAGGCGGTGCTCATTTTCGTCACCGAGCCCTTCCTTCCCGACAAGCAGGTCAAGCTCGAGCACGGAGACCCATCGAAGGGAATCTCGGTGCTCAAGTTGAATTTCGTGCGGAAGTTCTTCACCGGGATCTACCCATATTCACTCATGACGTCGACCTTCACGCCCGTGGACTTCGCGCGGACGCGCACGCTGAAGGTCGCTTCGGAGAGCCAGGAGTGGTGCGGCCAGACGTTCACGCAACTGAACCTCCGAAACGGACGATACGCGGGCCTCCTCCGTTCCTATTTCGAAGACGAAGGCGACCTCGAGTTCGGCTTCGCGCCGGCGTGGCTCGAGGACGAGCTGTGGACGCGCATCCGGCTCGCGCCGGCGACCCTTCCGGTCGGCACCGTCGAAATCGTGCCGGGACTTCAGTACACGCGCCTCTGGCACAAGGACGTTCGTCCGGAGAAGGCGGACGCGACCCTGCGATCCGAGAGAAACGAGAACGTTTACACGCTCGATTACGCCGCGATTCCGCGCAAGCTCGTGATCCGGTTCGAAAGAGAGTTTCCATACAAGATCGTCTCGTGGGAGGAGACGCAGCCCGGCGCGTTCGACGGGAGCCCGGTCCTGACGACGAAAGCGGTCGCGACGGGAAGTCTCTACCTCGATTACTGGCGACGCCACGGGAACGCCGACGCGCACTTCCGCAAAGAGCTCGGGCTGACGATGTGGTGAAAGTTCCGTTACTCGTCGCCGCTTGACCCGACCCTCTCCCAGAGGGAGAGGGAGCAGGCGATCTACCACCCGACCGGCTTCCCCCGATTCTGCTCGTCCAGCCACTTCTGGAGCGGCGCGAAGTAGTCGCGGATCGCGGTCGCGTCCATCTCCCTCTTGCCGCTGATCGTCTCGAGCGCGTCCGGCCACGGGCGCGACACTCCCATCTGCAGCATCGTGTCGAGCTTCCGGCCCGCCTCCCTGCTGCCGTAGATCGAGCAGCGGTGAAGCGGACCCGTGCAGCCCGCCGTCTGCGCGAGCGCGCGGTGGAACTGGAACTGGAGGATCGCCGCCAGGAAATACCGCGTGTAAGGGACGTTCGCCGCGACGTGATATTTCGCTCCCGGATCGAAGTCCTTCTCGCTGCGCTCGATCGCCGGCGCGACGCCCTGATATCTCTTCCGCAGCTCCCACCAGGAAGCGTTGTAGTTCGCCGGCGTGATCTCCCCCGAG
>DASXTN010000025.1:0-2425 GCA_036505435.1 Thermoanaerobaculia bacterium
AGGGGCGTGTCGCCTTCAGTCTGTCGCTGCCGAACGATTGACAGGTCATACGTCCTGATCGCCGGATGGGCCGCAACCCGTCCGGCGATTCAATTCTAGGGTCTTCCCTTCCGGATACAACAACTATTTCTATTTCGTTGGTTCGCGTTGGGCGCATTCTCCCGCCCCTTAGAGTGCCGTGTCAAGCGCGCGACTAGAATCGGCGGGTGACTCCGATCACTCTGGCTCACAGCCCGGACTCCGACGACGCGTTCATGTTCTACGGGCTGGCTCGCGGCGAGGTCGATACGGAAGGGCTCGTCTTCTCGCATGAGCTCTCCGACATCGAGTCGCTCAACCGCCGCGCGATGGCGGGGGAGCTCGACGTGACTGCGGTCTCCTTTCACGCATACGCTTACCTCGCCGACCGGTATCTCCTCCTTCCTCATGGGGCGTCGTTCGGCGACGGCTACGGACCGGTCGTCGTTGCGCGGGAGCCCCTCTCTCGCGAGCAGGTCGCATCGGGTGAAGTCGTCGTCGCGTCGCCGGGCCGGCGGACGACGGCGGCCCTCGCGCTCGCCCTCTGGGCCCGCGGCTCGCACACCGAGGAGCTCGCGTTCGACCGAATCCAACCGGCGGTTGCTTCCGGACTGGTGGATGCCGGTCTTCTGATCCACGAGGGCCAGCTCACCTTCGCCGACGACGGACTGGTCGAGGTCGTCGATCTCGGGCGCTGGTGGAAATCGGAGACCGGGTTGCCGCTGCCGCTCGGCGGCAACGTCGTGCGCCGCGACCTCGGACCCGAACGGATCAGCCGAATCTCGCGGGCGATCGGGCGTTCGATCGAATTCGGACTCGCGCATCGCGACGCCGCTCTCTCGCATGCGCTCGACTACGCCCGTGGCCTCGACCGTGCGCGCGCGGATCGGTTCGTCGGGATGTACGTCAACGAGTGGACCCGGCGCTATGGCCCGGAGGGGCGGCGAGCGGTGCAAACCCTGCTCGACCGGGGCGCCCAGGCGGGACACATCCCCGCGATCCGCGCCGAATATGCGCCCGAGTAGCCGCTCACAGTCGCCGGTCCTCTTCTTCCACCTCGCCGCGATCGCTCTCGCGATCGGCCCCGCCCTCTTCTTCGGGGCGATCGTCGCTCCGGCTGCCTTTCGCGTTCTGCCGACGCGTGACCTTGCGGCCAGCCTCGCGAGCCCGGTCCTTTCGGGTGCGTGCCTTATCGCGGAAGTAGCGTTTGCCGTGCTCTTCGCGACGGCGTGGTGGTTGACCCGCGACGGCGCTCCCCGTCTGACGCGCAGTCTCTTGACGCGACTCCCGGTCGCGGGATTCTTCGCCGCGCTCGTCATCCGCGAGCTCCTCATCCCGCCGATGGACCGAATCCGCCGGGAGGCGCCGGGTCTGATCGACAATCTACCGGCGGCGGACCCTTCGCGGATCCTGCTCGATCGATATCACCGTCTTGCGACCGGCTTCTTCACCGCGGTGCTCGCGATCGCGGCAGCGATCCTGTTGCTGACAGCACGGCTACTCTCGGCCGGTCGCGCGGCGCTGCCGCCGGCAGCTTCCCGACCGCCCGTGCCGAAGCTGCTCGACCTTTCGTAAAACGGGAAACGGGAAACTCGAAACGAAGGCGACGACCGTCGCGTCCTTTGCTTTTTTCGTTTTACGTTTTCCAGCCCCTGAGCAGCGCCTGTCCGACCAGTAGCAGTCCACCGAGAATTAGGGCCCACGGCCAGAGGTCCTGGATCCGGGCGAGCACGTCCAGGAGTGGCGTGTGCTGCGCAAGCGCGCCAAACAGCGCCACTGCGACGAGGATGACGCCGGGAACGAGCGGCGAAGGTCGCCGGTCCCGTCCGGCCGCACGATCGAGAAGAGCCACGAGCAGGAACCCGGCGCCGATCCCGAGGACGAGCGTCGCCCACCGGGGGAGCAGCCACTCGAGCGGTGTTCGGAGGAGAAATCCGCAGCCGAGACCGAGGAGGATCCCGCCCGGAAGGAGCGGCCCGCGGAAACCGCGCGCCGCGGAGAGCGCGAGCAGGATCGTTCCGATGAGAAGGAGGATCACCCCCGGGCCCGAGAAGTGGAAGGTTTGAGAGAGGAGGAAAAAAGCCCCGAGAAGGAGCAGAACGATCCCGAGAGTCAAGTTCCGGCGGTCCTTCACGCGCGCCTCTGCTTCGGTTCGGCAGGGTGCGGCGATCGCCGGCTTTCTCGTGGGATCGGCTTGTCACCTTCCCAGCGGTAGAAGCCTTCTCCGGATTTCTTTCCCGTGCGCCCCTCCGCCACCATCTTCCTCAGGATCTCGGGAGGGGCGAAGCGCTCACCGGAGAGCTCGGACGCGAGCGTCTCGGCAATCGCGAGGCGCACGTCGAGACCGACGAGGTCGCTCGTCTTCAAAGGCCCCATTCGGTGGCCGTAGCCGAGCTCCATCGCTCGA
>DASXTN010000026.1:0-8755 GCA_036505435.1 Thermoanaerobaculia bacterium
GAGACCGCCATTCGGTACGACATTCGTCTGTACCGCCGGTATCCTTACTGGTTTGACGATTCCGTCGAACAGCGGAGGTATCGGGTGGCGGCGACTTTCGATCCAGTGACCCGGGAGTACGCGATCGAAGAGACCCTCGACGGAAAGCCGTTGCGCCGTACCACCACCCGCGAATTCTCTGAAGCGTCGCGGCTCCTTCTTTCGCGAGACAACCTGCTCGCGTTTCACGTGCGCCGCGGGCGGCCCAGCCGGAACCTCTACGTTCAGATGCGTGCCAGCTTCGACGCTGGCTACGTTTTCACGATCATTCCCGTCGACTCGCGAACCCCGTGGAAAAAGTCGAAGCGCTTCAACCTGCGCTCGGCGATGCCATGACGGAACGGACTTCCCCCGCTACCGGAGTCCGCGCAGAGCGCCGCGCCACGCTGATCGCCGAGCTGCACCGTCACCGCAAGGAGAACCGCCTCGTCGTCATCCTCGCCCTCGCCGTCCTGGTGGTGTGGTCCGCCTCATCCGTGCTGCGCCAGAGGGCGGAGGAGATGGAGCCGGCGACCATCACCCGGGGGCTTCTGCTCTTCGTCCTCTCGTACGTGAACGTCACGCTGATCGCGGCCGTTCTGTTCGTGCTTTGCCGGACGCTGATCAAGGTCTGGCTCGAGCGGCGCCGAGGCATTCTCGGTTCGCAATTCAAGACGCGGTTGCTCGTGACTTACATCGGCCTGACCGCAATTCCGATCGGTTTGCTCTTCTTTACCGCGACCGGATTCCTCCAGCGCTCGATCGACCGTTGGTTCTCTTCCCCTGTCCGAGAAGTGGTCGGCCGAGCACGCTCCGTCGAAGACATGGCGGAAAGACGCATCTCCGACGCCGCGATGGAAGATGCGCGCGCGCTCGCCCGGTTGCGGATCGACGGGGTGTCCTCGGACCGGCTCGAGAGAGGTCTCAACGACTTCCGGCTCGAGCAACGGCTCGACTCGGTCGAAATCTACCGCGGCCTCCTCCGCGAGGGGTCGGCGGCCGGGTTCGGAGAAGTCGCGTCGCTCCCGGCAGCGACGCTCCAGAGCGCATTCTCGCGAGGAGAGGCGCTCAAAGTGGAAGTGCTCCCGGACGGATCTCATCTGTTTCGTGCCGCGAAGTGCGTCGGCGGGCGGGCCTTCGTAGCGGGTGTCCGAGTCCCCCCCGCGGACGCGCGCGCGATGCGCGCGATCGCCTCCGCGTGGAGCGACTATCAGAAGCTCGAAGTGCAGAAGCCGTCGATCAAGGCGGCGAACGTCTCGACGTTCCTGTTGATCACTCTGGCCGTCCTCCTGGCCTCGATCTGGACCGGAATGACGCTCGCGCGACGAATCACGGGGCCGATCGCCGCCCTCGCCGAGTCGACGAAGAGGATTCGCTCCGGCGACTTCTCCGTCCGCGTCGATGCCGCGGCGACCGACGAGCTCGGGGTCCTGGTCGACTCGTTCAACAGCATGGCCGGAGGCCTGGAGGAGGCGAGAGACGCGACCCTTCGATCGAACGAAGAGCTCCAGGAGATCAACCGGCGGCTCGAGATGGAGCGCCGCCTGCTTTCCACCGTGCTCGAGTCGGTGACGACGGGCGTTCTCGCGTTCGATTCCAACGGGCGGATCACCGTCGCGAACCCTGCGGCGCGCTCCCTTCTTTCCCTGGGTGAAGGCGACCTGACGCTCGCCGAGCTCCGAGGCCGCCCGGATCTCCAGCCTCTCGTCTCGCTTCTCGAAGAAGCGGACTCGGGCGTCGTACCATCGAGTCCGCGCGAGCTCATCCTCTCGGAGGAAAGCGCAGAACGGCGCCTCGAGATCGCGCTGCGTCCCCTGTCAGCCGCTTCTGCCGGCGCGCACGGCGGCTGGGTCGTCGCCGTAGAGGACACGACCCACGTGGCGCGCGAGCAGAAGCTGGCGGCGTGGAGCGAGGTCGCGCGCCGCGTCGCCCACGAGATCAAGAACCCGTTGACGCCGATCCGGCTCTCCGCGGAGCGAATTGCCCGGCGGCTGCAGACGGGCGGATCGGATCTCCCCGAGACGATCGAGCGAGGGACGAAGGTGATCGTCGAGGAGGTGGGCGTCCTGAAATCTCTCGTAGACGAGTTTTCGCGCTTCGCGCGGCTCCCCGAGATGAAGCCGGAGCCGGTCGACCTCGCCGGGCTCGCCTCTTCGGCTGCCCGGCTCTTCGAGGGGGCGCGGGACGGCGTCGAGGTGCGGGTCGAGTCGAAGCTCTCGCGCGATCGAGTGCTCCTCGACCCGGAACAGATCAAGCGCGTGCTAATCAATCTCATCGACAATGCCCTCGAGGCGTGTGGACCCGCCGGCGAGATCGTCGTTCGCCTGTCCGACCGTGCCGGCGGCGTGACGATCGAGGTGGCCGATACCGGACGAGGGATTCCGCAGCGCGATCGCGAGAAGCTCTTTCTCCCCGACTTCACGACGAAGGGCCGGGGCACGGGGCTCGGCCTCGCGATCGTGTCGCGGATCGTCGCCGACCACAACGGCACCATCCGGGTCGAGGACAACCGGCCGCGGGGCGCCCGGTTCATCATCGAGCTGCCGGCAGCGTGAAGAAGCGTCGCGTCCTCGTCATCGATGACGAGAAGGCGATCCGGGAGACGCTCTCGGAAATCCTGACCGACGAAGGTTACGCGGTGACGGCTGTCGAGAGCGGTGAGGACGGGCTCCGCCGCTTTCTCGAGGAGAGCTTCGATCTCGTGTTCCTGGACGTCTGGCTGCGCGACCGCGATGGGCTCTCGATCCTCGAGGCGGCGGACGGACGGCTGCGGGACACGCCTGTCGTCATGATCTCGGGACACGCCAACGTGGAGACCGCGGTCAAGGCCGTGCGGCTCGGCGCGTACGACTTCCTCGAGAAGCCGCTCGCGTTGGAACGCGTGGTGCTGACCGCTCAAAAGGCGATCGAGCGGCGGGATTTGCTGGCGGAAGTCGCGAGCTTCCGGGGACGCCGGGAATCCGAGGCCGCGCTGCTCGGCGAGTCCCCACCGATGAAGCGTTTGCGGGGGGAGATCGCGCGCGTCGCGCCGACCGACGCCCGCGTGCTCGTCACCGGCGAGAACGGAACCGGCAAGGAGCTGGTCGCCCGCCAGATCCATCGGCTCTCCGACCGCGCCGAATCGCCGCTGGTCGAGGTCAACTGCGCCGCGATTCCCGAGGATTTAATCGAGTCGGAGCTCTTCGGTCACGTGAAAGGCTCCTTCACCGGAGCGTCGGACGATCGGCGCGGCAAGTTCGAGGAGGCCGACGGCGCAACGCTCTTCTTAGACGAAGTCGCGGACATGTCGCCGAAGACGCAGGCGAAGGTGCTCCGCGCGCTCCAGGAGGGACGATTCACGCGCGTGGGCGGGTCTCGGCTGATCGCCTCAGACGCGCGCGTGCTCTCCGCGACGAACAAGAACCTTTCGGAAGAGATCCGGCGAGGCGCCTTTCGCGAAGACCTCTACTTTCGGCTCGCGGTCGTACCGATTGCCGTGCCGGCGCTCCGCGAGAGGACGGACGACATTCCCGTGCTCGCGGAGCTCTTCCTGCGCGAAGCGTCGGCGCGCTTCGGCCGAAAACCCAAGTCGCTTTCCCAGGACGCGATCGAGACACTCGCCGCTTATCGTTGGCCGGGCAACGTGCGCGAGTTGAAGAACCTGATCGAGCGGCTCATGATTCTCTCCCCTGCGGACGAGATCCGGCGAGAAGATCTACCGGCGGAAATCCGCGGCGGAAGCCTCGCGGAAGGGATGCCGGCCGACGCGCCGTTGCGCGATGCGCGCGATGACTTCGAGCGCCGCTACATCCTGGCGGCCTTGAAGCGACACCGGGGAAACGTGTCGCGGACGGCCGAGGCCCTGGATCTGGAGAGATCGAATCTCTACCGGAAGTTGCGGACTTACGGGATCGAAGTCGAGAGGGAGTAGTTTCAGGTTACAGGTTCCCGGACCCGGAACCTGCAACTCGCACTTTCATTCTTCGAGCAGACGCATCTCTAGAACCTGGTCGGATGAGAATTTCTCCAGGCGTAGATAGTGCTCGGCGACCATCAACAGCGCCTCCGCCGGCGCGAGCCCGACGATCTCCGAACCGACGATCGCGACTCCATGGCGCTCGGCTTCCGACCGGACGCACTCGAAGACCCGATGAAGGGGGCTCTTCTTGAAGTTCGTCATGTTGATCGAAACCTGGACCTGGCGGCGTTCGGCGAGCTCGACCGGGAGCGCTTTTACGTAGCGAAATCCGCCGCCCAGGTGCCGGATCGCCTTGGCGATCCGGTCGGCGACCGTGAGATCACCGGTACCGAGATTGATGTTGTAGGCGATGAGCGGCGCGCGAGTGCCGACCGCGACAACGCCGGCGGTCGGATGGGGCTCCTCCGGCCCGAAGTCGGGCTTCCACTCCGGCGCCCGGATCTTCTCGGCGAACCCTTCGAATTCCCCCTTTCGGATCTCGGCGAGGTTCCGGCGCCGCTCCGAGGTCGCGGAGTCCTCGTAGAGGTAGACCGGAATCCGGTGGCGCTCCGCGATGGCGGCGCCGATCTCGCGGGACAGCGCGACGCACTGCTCGACGGTCACCCCACCGATCGGAATGACAGGGACGACGTCGACGGCACCCATACGCGGATGCTCGCCCGAATGCCGGGTCAGGTCGATGCGCGACACCGCAGCGTCGAACAGGGCGCGAACCCCCTCCTTCACGCCCGCCGTGTCCGCCACGAACGTGAGAACGCTGCGGTTGTGAGCGGGATCCGACGAAACGTCGAGCAGACGGACCCCCGGCGCCGCCCGAACCGCTGCAGCGATCTCGGACACCACTTCCGAATTGCGTCCCTCGGAGATGTTGGGGACGCACTCGATGACCGTCCTCATCGCGGGAATCGCTCGGCGGCGCAGTTTATAATTTCCTCGATCGTGACTTTGTTGAACGGCGGAACAGACGGGGCGGCGTGGCCCGCTCCCGCGGGGAGTCCGTGAGCAAGCAACCGCAATCGGCCGGCTATCCCGGTAATCTCTCGCTGCCCGTGGAGGTTCGCGAGAAGATCCTCTCGACCTTCCATCACACGCTCGATCTGTACCACGACGGCAAGCTCGACGACTGCCTGATCGGCTGCGACTTCATCCTGAAGATGGATCCCCGGTTCGCCCCGGCTCGCAAGCTTCAGGAGAAGGCCCGAAATCCGACGGCCGACGTCGACGTCGCCGAGCTCGAGGCCGTGGCTTCTCCGCCCGCCTCGCCGGCGCCGGCTCCGCGGGGTCGGGAAACCGGAACCGTGTCCGTGCCGCGCCGGGATACCGGAAGCCTCGACTCGACGGCGCCTCCCGCGCCAAGCCTCCCTGTGGACGAGAGCGCGGTTCATCCGGTCGAAGGGCTCGAGGAGCTTTCTCTCGAATCGATTTCACTCGAGGGTCCTCTGCCGCATCTGGCGACTTCGACCTCCGCCGCGGAACCGGGTATCCCCTTCGAGCAGTCGGCGCACGAAATCGGCTCACCGTTCGCCGGGCTCTCCCAGGGACCGCTCGCCGCGGACCCGGACCTCGCGGCCGAAACGCCCTCGCCTGAAAAAGAGATCACGGCGCTTTTGAAGCAGGGAGACGAGGCGCGGGCTGCCGGCGACAAGCAGCAAGCGATCGAGGTCTGGTCGCGTATCTTTCTGATCGACATCGACAACGGGGAGGTGATCGGTCGAATCGAGAATGCGCGTCGAGAAATGGCGGAGGAGAGCCGCCAGCTCGCGGCGGCGATGGAGAAAGGCCAGGAGAGCTTCGCCAAGGGAGACCTCGCCGCGGCGAAGACTCACTTCGACGCGCTGCTCGCGCTGGACGACACGTCTCCCCCTCCCGCGGCGCCGACCTCCCCGCCTCCTGCGGAGGTCGTCCTCGGACCTTCGCCGCACGACCTTTCCAGGGTCGCGGTGCCCGGCGACGTACTCGCCGAGGAGCTCGAGCAGTCGGGAGCCCGGCGCTGGACCGTCACTCCACGGCCGACGGGTGAGACGCCGGCCGATGTCGAGCCGCCGAAAGCCGTCGTCGGGAAGCGTCCGAAGATTCCCCTCAACTCCCGTACGCTCGTTCTCGCCGCGGCCGTTGTGGCGGCGATTCTGCTGGCGGCTTTCTTTCTGCTCCGATCGCCGCGGAAAGGATCGGAGACCGCGCCCGCCGAGACCGGGTCGTCGCTCGAACACGCGACGCAACTCTTCCGCGAGGGAAAGATCGCGGAGACGACCGAAGAGCTGCGACGGATTCCCCGCGAACATCCGGATTACGCGCGCGCGCAGAAACTGCTCGCTTCGCTGGGCGCTCCCGAGGAGGCGGCCGTCCCTCCCGCCCCGGAGAGCCCGCCGGTCGCTGGGGGATCGTCGTCTTCGGATCCCGCCGCGCTGCGAGCGGACGCGGAGAAGGCCCTGGCCGAAAAGCGCTACATCGACGCCTTGAAGAGCTTCAGCCTGGCCGCTCCTCATTTCCAGGGGGATCCCACCTTCTCGCAGGAGATGGCGGCGGCCTCGGAGAAGGTGAGCGAGCTGACCGCGGCCGTGAAGCTGTACAACGATGGAGAATACGAAACCGCGATCCCGCTCCTCTGGCGCATCTACCAGGCGTCGCGCGACAATCAGGATGCGCGGTCCTATCTCCTCCGCTCCTACTACAACGAGGGGATCGCCGAGCTCCAGAACGGTCTGTTCGACAAAGCGAAGGCATCGTTCAGCGAGGTTCTCGCGCTCGATCCGGAAGACCTGGACGCGGCGAGACACCGGCAGTTCGCCGATCGCTATCACAACGGTGACCTCGATCTGCTCGGGCGAATCTACGTTCGATACATCTCCCCGCGCCCGTGACGGCTCCTCCTTCTCGAGACGATCCTGCGGCGCGAGGAGTGGTTTCGCTCCACGACCCGTTGAACGACTTCCCGCTCCGTCCCGAGCCACCGCTCGACCTCGCCAGTCCGTCCGTGGAAGCCGCCTCGTCTGTCCGATCGGGGTCGAGGGACCGCGCGTCCCTGCCGGACCGCGCCCTCGGAGTGGCCGCCGACGTCGCGACGTCGATACTCGTCGTCCTCGTCGCTTTGCTCGCTGGGGTCGCCACGCGCGGCCGCACGCCCGCCTTCTCGGGGCTCGGCTGGGCGGCGCTGTTCGCGCTCTACGTTTCCTTCTTCGCGATCGTGGTGCCACTCGTTCTCTTCGGACGAACCGTCGGAATGGCGCTCGCAGGCTTGATCGCGCGCGACGGTGAAACCGGCAGGCGGCTCACCCCCTCGGAGGCGGTGCGACGCTGGGCCGGGACGCTCGCGACGGTCGCGGCGCTCGGCGTCCCGCTCTTCTGGACCGTGCGCGACGCCGGTGCGCCGACGCTCGCCGACCGTCTGTCCGGCCGGACCCTGGTTCGCGACGCTTGACGGCTCGCTCGCTGCGCGTCGCGGTCGCGCAAATCGACACGACCGTCGGGGACTTCGCCGGAAACTCCGAGAAGATCATCGCGTTCGGACGACGAGCGGAGCGCGCTGAAGCGGATCTCGTGCTCTTCCCCGAGCTCGCGATCTCCGGTTACCCCCCGAAGGACCTGCTCGACCGGCGGTCCTTCCTCGTCGGGGCCGAGCGCGCCGCCGCGCGCGTGGCGCGGGCTTCCGGATCGGCGACCTGGCTGTACGGGACTCCTCTCACGAATCCGGCACGCGCCGGCCGACCTGTCTTCAACGCGGCGGTCGCTGCTCGCAGCGGAAGCAAGGTCGGCGAATACCGCAAGCGCCTGTTGCCGACGTACGACGTCTTCGACGAGGGACGTTATTTCGAGCCCGGACACCGTGCGCCGCTCGTCCTGCGAGTCAAAGGGATGCGGGTGGGCGTCACGATCTGCGAAGACATCTGGAACGACAAAACCTTCTGGAAGCGCCCGCTATATCCTTACGATCCGGTCACCGACCTCCGGCCCCTCGGCCTGGATCTCCATGCGAACATCTCTGCCTCTCCGTATACGCTGGGGAAAGATCGCTTGCGGCGCCGTTTCATGGCGCAGATCGCGCGGCGGACGAAGGTGCCTCTCGTCGTCTGTAACCTCGTCGGGGGCAACGACGGGCTCGTCTTCGACGGAGCGTCGACCGCCTTCGACGCAAACGGCCGAGTCGTGGGACGCGGTCGCGCGTTCGAGGAGGAGCTCTGGACGATCGATCTTCCCGGCGGGCGTGGGCCGATGCCTCCGGCGGAGTCGGATGTCGCCGGGATCCGAAAGGCGCTCGTCCTCGCTCTCTCCGACTACGCCGCCAAGTGTGGGTTCTCAGAAGCCGTCCTGGGGCTTTCCGGCGGCGTTGATTCCGCCGTGACGGCGGCGCTCGCCGCAGACGCGCTGGGCCGCGAGAAGGTGCTCGGGGTCGCGATGCCGGGTCCGTATTCCTCGGAGGGTAGCCTGCGTGACGCGCGCGAGCTCGCTCGGCGGCTCGGGATTCGATTCGTCGAAATCCCCATCGGGACCGTTTTCGAGGCCTACCGGCGGGTCCTCGCCCCCGCGTTCGGCGAAGGCGACTGCGTGCCGGCCGAGGAAAACCTCCAGGCGCGAGTTCGCGGGGCACTTCTGATGGCTCTGTCGAATCGATTCGGGTATCTCGTCCTGTCGACCGGAAACAAATCGGAGATCGCCGCGGGATACTGCACGCTCTATGGCGACATGGCGGGAGGCTACGCCCTGATCTCCGACGTGCCGAAGACCCTCGTGTACGAGCTCGCGCGCGAAATCAACCGGGAGGAGGAGAGAATCCCGGCGGCG
>DASXTN010000027.1:0-6561 GCA_036505435.1 Thermoanaerobaculia bacterium
GACGAACACGAACGGGGTACGCCGGTGGATCTCCCGGCCGTCGACCGTCAGGACGAGGTCGAGAGACCGATGACGGTGGAGCGCGTGGAGAGTCGCCCAGACGAAAGCGGGCCACTTTCCCCAGCCGAGCCGCTCGCGCCGCTCCTCACGATTCCGCACGATGCGCGGATACAGGCCGAGGCTCGAGTTGTTGACGAAGGTCCGCCCATTGACCTCTCCGACGTCGACCTTCGTAACGCGACCTTCCAAGACGTTGCGCGCGGCTCCGACGAGATCGAGCGGTATCGCGAGGTCCTTGGCAAAGTGATTGAGGGTTCCGAGCGGAAGCACGCCCAGTGTCTTCTCGCTGTCCGCCAACACCGAGGCGACGGAGCCGATCGTGCCGTCGCCACCGCCCGCCACGACTACGTCACTCGGGCCGGAAGCCGCCTCCCGAGTGATCGCGGCGACCTCCTCACTGCTGTCGGCGATCCGAACTTCTGCCACCGCGCCCGCGGACCGGAAGGCTTCCCGCACCCGCGTCGCGACCTCCTGGTCGTCCGTGCCTCCGGAGAAGCGATTCAGAACCACCGGAAGAGGAATGCGCGTCCGTCCGAAAGAGTTCACCTCGAAAAGTGGAGTGCAAGACTTCGGCCCGGGGGATGTAAGCTTTCCGCGCAAAAGGGGACAGATCATGACCGTTTCCCGCACTTTCTTCGTGCGGCGTGCGCTCGCTATCGCCGCTCTCGTCGCTCTTTCTTCGAGCGTTTCCGCCGGCGCAGACGAGCCTGGCGGGTCTCGCGTGAGGGGACTCTCGATCCCGGGAGCGTTCTACGAGCCGGCGCGAACCCTCGCCGCCCGGCCGGCGCGCCTCTCCGACCTCGCCTTCGCGGCGGAGCGTCTCACGGCATCCGAGCGGCACGAGCTCGCTCCGCTCACCAATGACGAGCGCCGCGACCTCGCACGCTCGGAGAAGGGACTCAGAAAAGTCGGTCTGGTGCGGCGACTCGAGTCTGCCGTTCGCCTCGCGGGCACGCTTCCGAGTTTCTCTCGCGGTTCGCGCGGATCCTGGAGCGGCGGTCTCCTCGAACAGGACGAGGAGGGCTCGATGACCTGGACGACCGCGATCGTTTCGCCGGGAGCGACGGGAATCCGATTGCTCATCGGCGAGGCGAGCGCCCCCGGAGGCCGAATCTACGTTTACTCGAAATCGGGCGAGGTCCACGGGCCGTACACGTTCGACCGTGCGATCGCGGCGGAAGGGTTCTGGACCAACACCGTTTTCGCCGACGAAGTGTTCGTCGAGGCGCAGTTCCCGGCGTCGAGCGCGCCGCGGTTGACGATCGCGGCGATCGGCCACCTCGAGGGTGGGACGCTCGCGGGCGCGGGGCTCTCGCCGCAGAGCGCAGATAGCCCGATGTCGACTGAGGCGTCGACTTCGACGACCTGTTTCGTCGACGCGAGCTGCGTCGCGACGAGCGAATTCGGTCTCGAATCGGCTTCCCACGCGGTCGCGACTCTCTTGTTCCATGAAGGATCGAGCTTCTATGCCTGCTCGGGAGGTCTCGTCGGCACGACCGACCACTCGTTCGAGCCGTACCTTCTGACCGCGAATCACTGCTTCGGCAGCCAGAGCTCTGCGTCGTCGCTCGAGGCGGTCTTCAACTACCGCAACCCGACTTGCAACGGTCCCTATCCGAGCATGTCGTCCTTTCCGCGAACTCTCGGATCGACTCTGCTCGCGACCAGCACGACGAGCGATTTCACGCTCGTGCGCCTTGCACAGGCGCCGCCGGCAGGGAGCTACTTTCTGGGCTGGAGCACGGACGACTACGCCCACAGCGGAGGGACTTCGATCTACCGCCTGAGCTATCCCGCGCCCGACGTCGGGATCTGGCCGCAGTACTACTCCCGCCACGCGATCTCCTCGATTCCTTCACCCGGGACCTGCCGGGGCTATGCGCAGGGCAACTTCATCTACTCGAAGGACACTTTGGGAGGCGTCGGGGAGGGAAGCTCCGGCGCGCCCGTGCTCCTCGGGGATGGACGGATCGTCGGACAGCTCCTCGGCGCGTGCGGCTCGAACGTCGACGACGACTGTGACTCCATGAGCAACTCCACCGTCGACGGCTCGTTCGCGGTCAGCTATCCGCAGATCGCGCAATGGCTGAACCCCTCCGGTGTCGGAGGACCGGTCGGACCCTCTTCCTGCACGCCGAACGCCACGACTCTCTGTCTGAACGGAAACCGGTTCAAAGTCGAAGTATCGTGGCGCGTCGCTTCGCAGGGCACCGGCGGAAGTGGCACCGCGGTTCCGCTGTCCGGGGACACCGGCTACTTCTGGTTCTTTTCCAGCGGCAACGTCGAGTTGGTCGTCAAGGCGCTCGACGGTCGCGCGGTGAACGGCTATTACTGGATCTTCTATGGGGCGCTCTCCGACGTCGAGTACACGATCACGGTCACTGACACGTCGAACGGAGCCGTGAAAACGTATTCAAATCTGCAGGGACAGATGGCGAGCCGGGCGGACACGGCGGCATTTCGGTAATCAGGGGAATCTCTTCGCCAACCACGTCTCCACTTCCTCGGGATGGAACCCGAACGGACCCACCTTGCCCTTGAAGACGATCCGGCCGCTCTCGTCGACGATGTAAAAGCGCTCCGGCCAGCCGGCGTAGAGCTCATTGGCGCGATTCGTCATGTCGTCGACGGCGATCGGGACGTGGTAATGAAACCGCTTCACGAAGTCGCTCGCGATCGCAACTCTCTGAGAGAGCGTGCGCGGCTGCGGATAGCAGACGTCCTCCGTCTCGTTCGATTCCATCTGCCACTCGTCCTCGGGATGAGCTTCCTTGATGTAAACAGTGAGAAACCCGACTCGGTCGCCGTAGCGCCGATACATCTCTTGCACGCGTTCGACCGACCGCCGGAAGGGCGGTCACGTGTAGCTTCCGAAGACGAGCACGAGCGGCTTTACCCCGATCCACCGGGCGAGGTCGACGCGCGTGCGGCCGTCGAGCGCGACGAGTGAAACGCCGGGCGCGGGCTGCCCCACCGCGAGGTCCCCTTCCTGACGCTGAGTGCCGTAGCGAGCCAGGCCGTAGGCGTTGCGCGGTCCGACCTTCCAAACGAAGAAACCCACGATCGCGGCGATCGCCGCGAGAAGAGCCAGGAGGACTTTCTTCCAGGTCCGCATCGAGGATCGCAGCTCCAGGCGATTATCTGCTCGGAACCGGTTTCGCGGCCGAGGCACAGGCGCGGCTGGCGTCGCGGGATGGCGGCACCGACGAGCGGCCTACAGAAACGCCTTCTTACCGCTCGACTCCGGCAAGGAACCGAAGAAAAAGAAGTGGTTCGGCGGGCTCCGCGAGCGACAAATAAGTGTCCATCCGGTCGACTTTCGGGGGTACCATGCTCTTTAGTTTCCGCTATTTGCCGATCTGGAATACAAGTTGCCTACGACCTTCGTCTGACAGGACCCTGTGGGCAATCGAGACCGCTTCTGGAGTAAGGGGACCAGTGCGCCCAATCGGCGCCTGCAGCGGTTGTGTCGGTTCGCCCTCCTCGGCCTGACCCCGTTCGCGGCTGCCGCCGTGAGCGGCGCACAGACCGGTCGGTTCTACACGGTGACTCCCTGCCGGATCGTCGACACCCGCGGTCCGGTGGCACCCAACGGGGGACCGGCTTTGAACGCCAACACCGAGCGTCGATTCACCATCGCCGGATACTGCGGAATCCCGTCCGGCGCGGGGTCGGTCGCCGTCAACGTGACCGTCACTGGCTCGACGGCCGGTGGCAACCTGCGAGTCTACGCGGCGGGCGGAGCGCTTCCCGGCGCCTCCGCGATCAACTACGCCGCGGGGCAGACGCGGGCGAACAACGGAACCTACGGCCTGTCGGGCTCCGGCGAGCTCTCCGTCTTCTGCACTCAGTCTTCCGGCAGTGCTCACGTGGTTCTGGACGTCAGCGGCTGGTTCGAGGGGACCCCGCCGACGCCCCCACCCGGAGGGACGGGAACTCAGATCTGGGCGCGGCGGATGAGTGGAAACAATTCCTTCGACAACGCGCTCGCCAACAGCATCGCCGTCGACGGCCAGGGCAACGTCGTCGTCGCCGGTAGTTTCGAGCGCTCCGTCGACTTCGGAGGCGGGAACTTGACCAGCGCCGGCGGTGACGACGTGTTTGTCGCCAAGTTCTCCTCGTCCGGCGCGTACCTCTGGGCGAGACGCTTCGGCGGGTCGAGCGACGACTTCTGCGAGAGCGTGACGGTCGACGGCGCCGGCGACATCGTGCTGGCGGGATATTTCAACGGCTCCGCCGACTTCGGATCGGGATTGCTCACGAGCGCCGGCGGAACCGACATCTTCCTCGCGAAGTACTCCTCGGCCGGCTCCCCGTTATGGTCGAGGCGATTCGGATCGACGAGCACCGATCGCGCTCTCTCAGTCGACGCGGACAATTCCAATAACTACGTCGTCGCCGGATACATGGTCGGCACCGTGGATTTCGGCGGCGGACCATTGACGAGCGCCGGACTCGCCGACGTCTTTGTGGCGAAGTACTCCTCGGCCGGCGTGCATGTCTGGTCGAGGCGTTTCGGCGGCGCGTCGAGCGACGTTGCGCAGGCAGTCGCGGTGGACTCCGGCGGTAACGTCGCAGTGACCGGCTATTTCCAGGGCACGGCGAACTTCGGCGGGCAGAACCTGAACAGCGCCGGCGCGAACGACGCTTTCGCGGCGAGGTACGACGTGAACGGTGGCCACGTCTGGTCGGTGGCCTGGGGCGCGAGCTCCGAGGACCGCGGAAGCGGAGTCGCCACGGACAGTCAGGGCAACGTCGTGGTGACCGGCACGTTCACAAACGCGGTGAACTTCGGCGGAGGCGCCATTGCGAACAGCGGCGGAGCCGACATCTTCCTGGTCAAGTATTCCGCCGCCGGAGCACATGTCTGGTCGCGCGGATTCGGAACGACGGCGAGTATCAGCGAGATGTCCAACGCGGTTGGCGTGGACGGGAGCGACAACGTGTTGCTGACCGGCTCGATCGTCGGCTCCGTCGACTTCGGCGGCGGTCCGCTCGTGGGCAACGGGAGCTACGACGTGTTCATCGCGAAGTTCCGATCCGACGCGAGTCACGTCTGGTCGAAGCGGTACGGCGCCCTCTACGACGACCACGGCTGGGGTATCACGGCCGATTCCGCCGGAAACGTCGTATCGACGGGCGACTACTACCAGTCGATCGATTTCGGCGGCGGGGCGCTCGTCAACGAGGCGGGGACCGATTCCTACGTGGTGAAGCTCACCCCGTAGGCGCGTTTACCCTTTCCTCTTCCCGACTCCGAAGACCTCCTCGACCGACTGTACCCGCACGCGCCCGAGATTCAGGGCTCGCACATCCGATTCGATCTTGCGGCGATCCCCGACGACGACCACGGCGACTTTGTCCGGGTCGACGTATTGCCCCGCAACACGCCGAACGTCGTCGAGCGTCACCGCACCGATCCGCGGCACGTAGGACTCGAGCCATCCATCCGGAAGGCCGTAGACGAACTGCTCCTCGAGCTTCGAGGCGATGTCGCCCGTCGTTTCGACTTCGGATGGGAAGGAGAGCGCCACGTAGTTCTTCGCCTTGGCGACTTCGGCTTCTGTGATGGTCTTCCGAATGGCGTCGAGCTCTCTGAAGAACTCCGTCAGCGCCGGGCCGGTCTTGTCCGTCTGGACCGCCGCCGCGGCCACGAACGGCCCGGTCGACAGCCGGTAATCGAACGAGGACCGCGCGCCGTACGCGTAGCCGTGCTGTTCCCGAAGGTTCTGCATCAGCCGCGAGGTGAAAGAGCCGCCGAGGATCGTGTTCATGACGACGAGCGCGAAGTAGTCGGACGTCGAGCGGGGGGGGCCGATCCGCCCGATGCGGATCTCCGACTGCGCAGAACCGGGTCGGTCGACGATCCAAGTTTCTCGCGCACCCACCTGCGAGGCAGCGGGCACGCTCGCTTCGGGAGCGCCCGCGGCCGCCTTCCAGCCGCCGAACGCCTGCTCGAGCTGTGTCTGGATCGTCGCCGGTGTGACGTCTCCGACCACGACCAGCGCCGCGCTGCCGGGCCGAAACGTGTCGGCGTGGAATCGGACCAGATCGTCGCGCGAAAGGCTGCGCACCGCCGTCTCCGTCCCGACGGATGGCGCTCCGTAGCGGTGCTTCGAGCCGTAGAGCGCGTGGGCGAGCGCGACCGATGCGATCGCGCGCGGCTCGTCCCGCCACTGCAACAGCTCGGTCAACCGGTCCTTCCGCACCCGGTCGAGTTCGCCCGAAGGGAACGTGGGACGCAGGACGACGTCGGCCATGATCGGCAGCGCGCTGGCGAGCCGCTTGACGGGCACGTGGAGGGCGACAGTGGTCGCGTCCCAGCCCGCTTCGGTCTCGAGCTCGGCGCCGAGGAAGTCCAGCTCGTCGGAGATCTGGAGCGCACTCCGCGAGCCCGCGCCCTCGTCGAGCATGTCGGCCGTCAGGCTGGCGAGTCCCGGTTTGTCGAGCGGGTCGGCCCCGGCGCCCCCGCGAACGACGACGTTGACAGCAACGACGGGA
>DASXTN010000028.1:0-4468 GCA_036505435.1 Thermoanaerobaculia bacterium
CGAGGGCGCGTTTGACTTCCTCCTCGTAGACCTCGAGCTCGGCGGCGGGAGGCTCGCCGATCCACTCGACCTCGGTAGAAGCCCACGGATTCGGCGGATTGGAAACGCGGCGCAGCACGGCCTCGAGACTAGCAGTTGCGCCTTTTTTACGCCAGTCATCCTTACACGAAGTCCGGGACGCCATGCAGCTGGGCGTCCGATTAGGCGAAGGCAGGGCGGGGCGAGGCAGCTCACCCCGTCTCCCTCCCGGTGGGAAAGGGCGAAAGAGACTCCGCCAACTCGTCGATTCGGCGGCGGAGGTCGTCGCGGGTCTCGCGGAAGCGCTCCAGCCGGATCGCGGGATCGACCCACGATGGATCCTCGATCGACCAGTGCTCGATCCGCTGCGCACCGGGCCACGTGGGGCAGTCCTGTGCCGCGGAGTCGCATACCGTGACGACGACGTCGAAGGGTTCTTCTCGGAAACGGTCGGCGCCCTTCGTGTAGGCGTCATCCATTCCGATGCCGAGCTCCTCGATGACACGGACCGCCATCGGATTCACCACCTCCGCGGGGCGGGAGCCTGCAGAAACGGGATCGATGACACTCCCGTGATCCGTCCGCGCGAGCACCTCCGCCATCTGGCTTCGCGCCGCATTGCCCGTGCACAGAAAGAGCACCTTCTTCTTCTTCACGTGTCGAAGGATAAGTCACGGTATCGTCCGCGACGTTTCCGTCCGATAATGGAGCGACTTGCAAGGAGGCGGTTTCTTTCGGAGCCGGGCCGCGAGCGAGGCCCTCGGCGTTCTTCTGTTGCTCGCCGGGGTGCTCACTCTGCTCTCGCTGTACTCCTACGATCCGCGCGACCCGAATCTGTTCTCGCTTACGACAGGGGAGGCCGAATCGCCGACCAACTGGATCGGCGGGTTCGGCGCGTCGCTCTCCGCGGCGCTCTACCAGGCGCTCGGCTTCGCCGCCTGGACCGTACCGGTCCTCCTCGCGTTCTGGGGTGCCCGGCGTTTCACATCCCGCCCGCTCGAGAACCGCGGCTCGAAGGCGGTCGGCTTCTCTCTCCTCTTCCTCGCCGTTCCGGCGCTCCTTTCCCTGGCGTTCGGGCGCCGTCCGATCGCCGGCGAGGATGCGGAGGCGGGGGGGATCGTCGGGCGCGCGATCTCCGAGGCGGCGCGTTCGCGGCTCGGCACGACCGGCGCCGTCCTTCTCGTTCTGACCCTGATCCTGATCGCCGTCCCGCTCGCTACACAGGTCTCGCTCGCCGATGTCTTCTTCGGGCTGCGAGTCCGGATGGTTGCGCTTCTCTCGCGCTTCCGGCTCGGCTGGGCCCGAAGTCGAGATCGGAGGACCAAGGAGCGGCTCCGACGAACGGTTGTCGCCAAGCACCTCGAGAAAGCCAAGCGCGAGGGGATCTCGATCGAGGACATCCCGTTCGCCTCCGACGACTCACCGCCGTTTCTTCGCGAGGTGCCCGGACCCGGCCGGTTCTCGATCACCAGGAAGACGGCTTTGAGCTCCCGGCCGACCCCCCTCGTCGCCGGGCCGAAGAAGAAGCCGGCTATCCCGCCGCAGCAGAAGCTGCCGATCTCCGTCGACGGGTACACATATCCGCCCGTATCGCTGCTCGAGAAGCGCGAGAGCGGTGGGGGGGTCGATCGAAAGACTCTCGCCGAGACCGGACGCTCGATCGCCGCGAAGTGCGCCGAGTTCGGCGTCGAAGGCGAGGTCGTCGAATACCACCCCGGTCCGGTCGTCACCACGTACGAGTTCCGCCCGGCCGCAGGGATCAAGGTGAACCAGGTTTTGGGGCTCTCCGAAGATCTCGCGCTCGCACTCTCGGCGGAGTCCATCCGCATCGAGCGGCTGCCCGGCCGGGCGAGCGTCGGCATCGAGGTGCCGAATCCGGGCGGGGGCGAAATCATCTCTCTGCGCGACGTCGTCGAGTCGGATCGGTTCCAGTCTTCCCGATCGCTCTTGACGCTCGCGCTCGGGAAAGACATCCACGGCGAGCCGGTCGTCGACGATCTTCGCGGGATGCCGCATCTTCTGATCGCCGGCACGACCGGCTCGGGCAAGAGCGTCGCGATCAACGCTCTCATCACGTCCATCCTCTTCAAGGCGAGGCCCGACGAGGTCAAGCTGATCCTGATCGACCCCAAGATGGTCGAGCTCGAGATCTACGAGGGTCTTCCGCACCTGATTCATCCGATCATCATCGAACCGAAGAAGGCCGCGAACGCTCTCAAATGGGCGGTCAGCGAAATGGAGGAACGGTTCCAACGGCTTTCCGACTTTGGCCAGATGCGCAGCGGCGAGCAGTACGTTCGGAATGCCGAGCAGTACAACGCCGCGATCCAGGATCCGAAGGCGGTCGCTGAGTTTCGCGCTCAGCATCCCGAGGACCCGGACCTCAAGCTCGAGCCGATGCCCTTGATCGTGATCGTCATCGACGAGCTTGCGGACCTCATGATGACGTCACCGAAGGAGGTCGAGGAGGGTATCGTCCGACTCGCCCAGAAGGCGCGGGCAGTTGGCATCCACCTCGTCGTCGCGACGCAGCGCCCCTCCGTGGACATCCTGACGGGCGTGATCAAAGCGAACCTGCCCTCGCGAGTGGCGTTCAAGGTGTCATCCAAGGTCGATTCGCGCGTCATCCTGGACGGCAACGGCGCGGAGCGGCTGCTCGGACGCGGCGACATGCTGTTCCTCGCTCCGGGCACCTCACGCCTGCGGCGTGTCCACGGCGCATACGTCTCCGTGCAGGAGACCGCCGGGCTCGTGCGGTTCCTGAAGAAGCAGGTGCGGCCGCACTACGACGAGGCGATCACGAAGGACCGCTCCGAGATCGAGCGCCGCGAGGATGCCGGAGACGACACGGACCCGCTGTACGACGAGGCCGCACGGCTGGTGATCAAGGAAAAGATGGCCTCGATCTCCTTCCTTCAGCGTCGGATGGGGGTCGGTTTCTCACGGGCGGGAAAACTGATCGACATGATGTCGCGCGACGGCCTGCTCGGGCCGCCGAGAGGCTCGAAGCCCCGCGAGGTCCTCGTCTCGGACGACTACTTCGAAGAGGTGGATCGGCAGCCGCGCTAAAGAATGTGGGGTCAGGCCTTCACGAGTCGCTGAGAAGCTCCGTTCAGCAAAGTGCGCTTGCCAGCTTCGCGAAGGCGAAGTGGCAAGTGGAGGCCTGACCCCGTATGTGGCAAGTGGAGACCTGACCCCTATGCGAGTCGTTTTCTTTGGAACGCCGCGCTTTGCCGTACCGTCGCTCCAGGCGCTCGTGGACGCTGGTTTCGAAGTCCCGCTCGTCGTGACGCAGCCCGACCGACCGGTCGGGAGGAGTGGACGACCGAGGCCGTCGCTCGTCGCCGAGCTCGCCGCCGCCTGCGGGATCCCGGTGGACAGACCGGAACGGCTTCGCGGCAACGCCGATTTTTTCGAACGTCTCGCCGCCGCGCTGCCCAACGTGATCGCGGTCGTGGCCTACGGCAAGCTCCTGCCGTCGGAGATCCTGGATCTGCCGCCGCTCGGCTGCGTGAACGTGCACGCGTCGCTCCTTCCACGGCACCGCGGTGCGTCGCCGGTCCAGGGGGCGATCCTCGCGGGTGATCGTGAGACCGGGGTGGTGACGATGCGGATCGTCCCGGAGCTCGACGCCGGGCCTCTCTACCTCGAACGGCGCGTCGCGATCGGTGCACGCGAGAACGCGGGCGCGCTTTCGGAGCGACTCGCCCGCGAGGGGGCGGAGCTGCTCGTCGAGACGCTTCGCGACCTCGAGGCGGGCTCGCTCGTCCCACGGCCTCAAATCGGGGAACCGACCTTCAGCCGCCCGATTACTCGTGATGAAGCGAAGGTGGACTGGAAGCTGCCCGCCTCCGAGATCGACAGGCGCCTGCGCGCCTTCACTCCGTGGCCGGGTCTCTACGCGGTCCTCGGCGGGGAGCGCGTCAAGCTGCTGGAACTCGAACCGGCGGGGATGATCGTTTCCGCGCGAGAGCCCGGGATGATCTGGGAAGAATGGGACGAACCGATGGTTGTGGCGGGGGGTGGAACGGCACTCGTTCTGAAGAGAATCCAGCGGGCGGGGCGCAGGCCGGTCACGGGAAGTGAGTTCCTGCGTGGTCTTCCGTTTCGCCCGGTTCGATTCGAACCGGCGTCTTGATGGCCTCGCGGCCGCCGTCGCCGCTTCGGGTGCGCGCCGTCGAGATCCTGCGACAGGTGCTCCGGCGCGGCGCGGAGGTCCCACCGCTCCTCGCCGCACGCGAGACGGATCTCTCGCAGGCCGATCGCGACCTCCTCCGCGAAATCGTCTTCGGCGTGCTCCGGCATCGTTCCCAACTGGACTCGGAGCTCGCGTCGGTGTCGCGCGCTCCTCTCGGTCGCCTCGCGCCGGATCTGCGGGAGATCCTGGAAGTTGCGCTCTACCAGATCCGCCGTCTCGATCGCGTCCCAGCATATGCAGCCGTGGACGAAG